>DAIQQI010000176.1:0-6867 GCA_036786925.1 Steroidobacteraceae bacterium | reverse complement strand
GATCGAGGGCAAGCGACGCGGTGCGAAACGCGTGGTCGTCACGATGTGCATCGGCGGCGGCATGGGCGCCGCCGGCCTGTTCGATGTGCTCTAGGGGCTCGAATGAATACCCGAAACATCTGCGGGGTGATTGCCATGGCCATGCTCGCCGGCGCAGCGCCGGACATTTCCGCGGCTGCGTCCGGGGCGCGAGGCAGCTATGACGACCTGACGACGCTGTTCGCGCAATGGCGCAGTTTCGAGCGACCACCGCAACGCGACGGCGCGCCCGATTACACCCAGGCCACGTTTGCGCGCCGGCACGAGGAGCTCAAGAGCTATCAGTTGCGCCTCGCGGCCATCGACCCGGGCAGCTGGCCGATCGCGCAACAAGTCGACTATCAACTGGTACGCGCCGAGCTCAACGGCTTCGATTTCGACATTCGCGTGCTGCAGCCCTGGGCGCGCGACCCGGCTTTCTACCAATCGGTGTGGACTGAGCAGAGCGACACGCCGGCGCACGAAGGACCGGCGCACCACGACCTGGTGGAGCTTTGGACGTACTCGTTCCCGCTGTCACGCACTGAGCAGCAGCGACTGGCGCGCGAGCTGGCCATCGTGCCGCCGCTGCTCAGGCAGGCGCGTCTCAATCTCACCGGTAACGCGCGCGACCTGTGGATCACCGGCACCGGCACAATGCGCAATCAGATTGACGCGTTGACGGCGCTCGAGGCCAAGGTGCCTGCGGGCAATCGCGACTTGCAGCGCGCCATCCGTTCCGCGGTGCAGGCGACACGCGAGTTCGTCGCCTGGCTGGAGCAGCAGGCGCCGGCCAGGACCGGGCCGTCCGGAATCGGCAAGGATAACTACACCTGGATGCTGCAAAACGTGCATCTGGTACCCATGACCTGGGAGCAGGAGCTGACGCTGCTGCAGCGCGAACTGGCTCGCGCACACGCCACATTGCGCCTCGAAGAGCACCGCAACCGCGGCTTGGCACCGCTCACCGCCCCCGCCACGGCCGCTGAGTACCAGCAAAAAGCTAACGCCGCGGTCACGAAGTACATGGCGTTTCTGCGCGGCCAGGACCTGCTGACCGTGCAGGACTATCTCGATCCCGCCATCCGCAGCCACATTGGCGAGTTCGTGCCGCTGGAAAAACGCAACTTTTTCGCCATTGCCAGTCACTACGAGCCCATCACGCTGTTCGCGCATTTCTATCACTGGTTCGACCACGCGTGGATGAAGAACCTGCCGCATGCCAGCCCGGTGCGCCGCGGCGCGCTGCTCAATAACATCTGGGACAGTCGCGCCGAGGGCATGGCAACCGCGATGGAAGAGATCGTGCTGCACGCCGGCTACTACGATGACAACCCGCGGGCCCGCGAGATCTTTTGGATCATGCTGGCGCAGCGCTGCGCGCGCGGCATCGCCAGCCTGTACGCGCAGGCTAACGAATTCGATATTGCGCAGGCCAAGGCCTACCAGGTCGAGTGGACGCCGCGCGGCTGGATGCGCCCAGACCTTGACTTGTTAGGATTCGAGCAACAGCTGTACCTGCGCCAGCCCGGCTACGGCACGAGTTACGTTACCGGCAAGTACCTGATCGACGAGCTGATCAAGGAGCGCTCGCACCAGTTGGGCGACGCGTTCACGCTGCGCGGCTTCTTCGATGAGTTCAATGCCGCCGGCCTGATTCCGGTGTCACAGATCCGCTGGCAGCTGACGGGTCGCAAGCCCTGATCACGGCCGGCTGCGGCTCAGCTCCCAGAGCTTCTGCACGCTGCGCACCACCTGGCCTTGCGCCGCCACGCGCAGCGCGAATTTCGAGCCCGCGAAAGCCGGCGTTTCGACGACGATCACCGTCGGCGCCGCGGGGCCCGGCAACGCCACGTTGTTTACTAACACCGTGGTCGTCGCGAGCAGCTCGTCGATCGAGCCATCACGAATCGGACCGCCCTGGTCGTCGCGACTGATCATGCCGCTGACTATGGGCTCGCCGAAGCGCGTTCGCCCGGTATCGCGGATCGGGATGCCGGACGCCTGCAGCAGCCGAATCACCTCCGCCCCCACCGGGCTGTTGCCCGGATCCGCGCCCTGCGAGTAGATGTAACCGCCTGCGGTCGACAGTTCGTCCTCGTGCAGGTCGAGCACCAGCCGCGGCGGATAGGTCTGCGCGGTTTGCAGAACAAACTGCGTGAGCGCCAGCGTCTCGGGACCCGGCGCCGCGGCAGCGCGTGGCTTCGCACCGTCACCGATGTCCGGCAGCAGGTGCTCGGCATCGCCGACGCTGTAGCCACCCTTGCGCCAGTCGCGCTCGGCGGTGTTAGGGTAGCGCCAGTTGTTGCGATAGGCCCTTGGGTTGGACAAGGGGATCAGCACGATCGGCACGCCGCTCCTGGCCAGCCGAACGATGCTCGCGAGCTGCTTGGCAATGGCATTCGGTCCCGCCGGCTCTTCGCCGTGGATCCCGGCGAGCAGCCACAGCGCGGGGCCCTGCTGCGGTGTGCGCCAGGCGCGAATGACGAGGCCCGGATCGTCGGGATATGCGTAGACCGTCGCTGTTAGCCAGCCATGCTTTTGTGCCAGCGAGTCATAACGCGCGAGCAGCTGCGCCAGCGGCTGGCGACCGTCAGCCACGTAGTCCGCAGCGGACGATGTACCGCTGCAGCAAACCGTCAACAGAACGACTGCGGCGATCAGCTTGCGCATGGCCGGAAATATTGGCATGTCCATGTCTGGTCTCCTCGGGAAGACGGTCATTTCTGCCGCAGACGCATCAGCAGGTACACCGGCAGGCCGGCTGCGCCCAGCGCGATCGCCCAGAGGAAGGGCTCGCGGCCCAGTCCCACGAACGCGAACACCGAGTAGCCCGTGCCCAGCAGACCCAGCACCCACAGATCTGCCGGCAGGCGCGCTGTGCCGCGGCGCCACAGCACCAGCAGTGCGAACGCGCACAGCAGGTACAGCGGCAGATTTGCAGCCGATACCACCAGTGTCAGGAACGTAAACCCTTCGACCAGCGATTTGCTGTAGTTCATCAGCACCATGGCGGTCGCAAGCAGCCCGGTCGTCAGGAGCGCGACGACCGGCGCGCCGCGGGTATTGAGACGCGCGAGCGGCTGCGGCAAGGATCCATGGCGCGCCATGGTGGCGGTGAGTTCCCCGGTCAGCAGTGTCCAGCCGTTCAGCGCGCCCAGGCCGCTGATGACGACAAACACGGCGAGCACGCGGCCGACGCCATTGCCGAGGTAATCGTCGAGCAGCTCAACGAAAGGAGCGCTCGATTGCGCCAGCTCGCGCTGCGGAATCAACAGCAGTGCCATCGAAGAAACCACGATGTAGACGGCCGCGGTCAGCAGCGTGCCCGCCATGGTCGCGCGTGGAATTGTGCGCTCGGGATCGCGGACGCGGCCCGCCGGCACCGCCGCGGATTCGATCCCGAGCATCGCGTACAGCGCGATGGTCGAGGCGGCCATCAGCGCCTCGAGCGACAGCGGCGTGGTGGGGACCTGCCGCGTGTAGGTCGCAGGCTCGGTTGACAGCAACCAGGCGCCCAGCAGCACGATGGCGAACATCGGCAACAGCTTGAGCGCGGTCGTGATTACCTGCACCCGGCCCCCGGCGCGGATGCCCAGCAGGTTCACGGCTACGAACAGCCACACCAGCGCCAGCGACAACATCGCCGGCGGCACGCCCGCCAGCACCGGCGCCACGGTTGTCAAGTAGCCGACCACGCCGACCGCGAGGGCCGCATTGGTGATCCAGGTCGACACCCAGTAGCACCAGATCGCGACGAAAGCCGCGAGCCTGCCACTGGTGGCCTCGACATAGGCATACGGTCCATCCGCGGCGGGGAACTCGCGCGCGAGGCGGGCGAACACGCGCGCGAGCATCGTCATGCCGAACACGGTGATGGCCCAGCCGAACATGGCGTTGAGGCCGTAGGGCGCGAGCGACGCCGGCAGCAGGTAGATGCCCATGCCGATGGTGTTGCCAATCACCAGCGCCGTGCACATCCAGAACCCGAGTTCCTTGCCTGGCTGCATGGGTCCTCTCTCGGTCAATCGCACGCGCGGTGCGCGCTGCGGTAAAGTGCGGTTGCAGGGGCGGGTACGATATCCGCCCCCGGAGTCCCGCCATGCGTTGCGTTTCGTTGATCATCATCGCCGGTCTCATGGCCGGGACTTGCGCCGCCGAAGGGCCGCGCGCGCGCGATCTCGGCGTGCCCTTCGAGGGCAAACCCGGCGCATTGAATACGATCACCGACGTGGCCGGAGTTACTGTCGGCCACGTGACCTTGATCGAAGATCTCGCGGACGGGCGCAAGGTCCGCACCGGCGTCACCGCCATCCTGCCGCGCGGCAGCGCCACGAAAAACTCTCCGGTATTCGGTGCCTGGTTCCCGCTCAACGGCAACGGCGAGATGACGGGCACCGCGTGGATCGACGAGTCGGGGTATCTCGAAGGCCCGATCATGTTGACGAACACGCACAGCGTCGGTGTGGTGCGCGATGCGGTAATCGCCTGGCGCGTACGTGCGGGCGGCCCGGACAAGTCCGGCTACTGGTGGTCGTTGCCGGTGGTCACGGAGACCGACGATAGCTACCTGAATGACATGAATGGCTTTCACGTGCGACCCGTGCACGCAGCTCAGGCCCTCGACGCCGCCGCGACCGGTGCCGTGGCCGAGGGCAACGTCGGCGGTGGCACGGGCATGATCTGCCACGAATTCAAGTGCGGCATCGGCACGGCGTCGCGGCGTGTGACGGTCGGAGGCGTCGCGTACCTGGTTGGCGTGCTGGTGCAGGCGAACTATGGCATTCGCGACACGCTGCGCATCGCCGGCGTTCCCGTCGGGCAGCAGCTGCGTGACCATCGTATCTACGCCGATCCGGCACTGGCCCGCGATAGCGGGTCGATCATCGTCGTGGTGGCGACCGACGCGCCGTTGCTGCCGCACCAGCTGAAGCGTATCGCGAGCCGGCCGGCACTTGGCCTCGGACGCATGGGGAGCTTCGCAGGCAACGGCTCCGGCGACTTCTTTGTGGCCTTCTCGACAGCTAACGCGCAGGCGTCCGGCGGCGCTGCACCCGCCACGGTCACGATGCTCGGCAACGATGCCCTCGATCCGTTGTTCGAGGCCACAGTGCAGGCGACCGAAGAGTCCATCGTCAACGCGCTGGTGGCCGCGCGCGACATGCAGGGCCGCGATGGGCACTATGTGAATGCGCTGCCGCACGCCGAACTTGTTAGCTTGCTCAAGCAGTACGGCCGCTTCGTCAAGCCTGCAGCGCCTCGTTGAGCGCCTGGCGCAGCAGCGCCATGGCTTCGTCCACTTCGGCCTCGTTGACCGACAATGGCGGCATGAAGCGCACGGTGCTGACGCCGCAGGTCAGCAGGATCAGTCCGTTGTGATAGGCGCGCGTGATGACGTCATCGCACAGCTTGCGCGCCGGGGTGCGCGCCGCGTCGCCTGCAATGAGTTCCATGCCGATCATGAGTCCCTTGCCGCGCACGTCGCCGATGCAGGGATAATCGCGCCGTAGTTCCTCGAGGCGGCGCATGAAGTAGGCGCCGACGCGCGCCGCGTTCGTAGCGAGTCCGCCCTTGACGAGATCGAGCGTCGCGATCGCGGCGGCGCAGGTCACGGGATTGCCACCGAAGGTGTTGCCGTGCGCGCCGCGTTTCCATTGCTCCATGATGCGGCGCCTGGCGATCACCGCGCCGATCGGGAGACCTGAACCCAGGCCCTTGGCGCTCGTGAGGATGTCGGGCGCGACGCCCCAGTGTTCGCAGGCGAACATCCGGCCGGTGCGGCCGATCCCGGACTGCACTTCATCGAAAATCAGCAGTATTCCATGCTCGTCGCACAGTGCGCGCAAGCCGGCGAGGAAACCGTCGGGGGGCACGAGGTAGCCTCCCTCTCCCTGGATCGGTTCCACCAGCATCGCGGCGACCTCGTTAGGCGGAACGTTGCGCTCAAACAGCATGCGTATGTAGTCGAGCACCGCCCGGCCCTGGTCCGCAGCCGCGAACAGCGGGCGGTAGCTGTTAGGGTAGGGGACGTGCGTGACACCGGGCATGGTGGGCGCGAAGCCCTTCTGTTGCGTGTACTTGCTCGACGTGAAACTCAGCGCGCCCATGGTCCGGCCGTGGAAGCCGCCGAGGAAGCCAATGAAGCGCGGCCGGCCCGTGACATAGCGCGCAAGCTTCAGCGCGCCTTCCACGGACTCGGTGCCGGACTGGCAGAAAAAACTCATGACCGGCTCGCCCAGCGGCGCGAGGGCGGCGAGTCGCTCGGCAAGCGCGACCATGTTTTCGTGCCAGTAGTCGCTCGAGATGTGCAGGAACTTCTCGGCGGCCTGCTTGACAGCCTCGACTACCTGCGGATGCGCGTGACCCGTCGCGCACACGGCGATGCCGGCGGCGAAGTCCAGGAAGCGATTGCCATCCACGTCCCAGACCTCGGTGCCGCGGCCATGCGAGATGGCAAACGGGTAGTCGCGCGGGTAACTCGGCGAGATCACATTGGCATCGCGCGCGATCAGCGCGCGGGCCCTGGGGCCGGGAAGCTCGGTCTTGATATGGGCGTTAGGCACGATAGTCTCCAGGCAGGCGCACGGGACGGGCGTGCGCTGCGCGCGTGCGCGCATGCAGGTTACGCAGTGTACTGAGTTCGTCCGCCGTCGGCGGTGCGATCGCTGCGACCTCCGCGGCGACACGCAATGGCCAGCCGACCGCCGTGCGCGCCTCGTCCAGCAATACGGCATTCACTGCCGGATCGGCATCCGAGAAATGCAGGGTCTTGATCGCCACTTCGCGCTGCAACTGGGGGTCCCAGGCCAGATAGACGACACTCTGGCTGCCACGCCCGAGTTCGCGACG
>DAIQQI010000449.1:0-2089 GCA_036786925.1 Steroidobacteraceae bacterium | reverse complement strand
TCCATTGGCGCTGCAGCTCGGCGGCAGCGATCCGGCGGCGCTCGCGGCGGCGGCGAGCATCGGCGTTGATTTTGGCTACGATGAAATCAATCTCAACTGTGGCTGCCCGAGCGACAAGGTGCAGCAGGGCGAATTCGGCGCCTGCCTGATGAATGAGCCTGCCCGGGTCGCGGATTGCGTGGCCGCAATGCGCGCCGCGGTCCCGGTGCCGGTGACGGTCAAGATGCGCATCGGCACGGTGGATGGCTATGCGCCGGACCGGGGCGAGGCGATGCGCCGCTTCGACGAGACTGACTTCGGCAAGTTGCGGGATTTTATTGCGCAACTGGCGGCGGCCGGCTGCGAGGAAATGATCGTGCACGCGCGCAAGGCGGTGCTGGGCCGTTTTTCGCCGAAGGACAATCGCGAGGTGCCGCCGTTGCGCTATGACATCGTCGCACGGGTGCGCGCGGAATTCCCGGCGCTGCAGTTCGTACTGAACGGCGGCTTGCGCACCAGCGAGCAGGTCATGCAGGCGCTGACTCTCGTCGACGGGGTCATGCTGGGTCGCGAGGCCTATCACAGGCCCGCGTTGCTGGTCGAACTGGCGCAGGAGATTCTTGGCGAGGTGCCGCGCGATACTGGCGCGTTGCTGGAGCGGATTACGGCTTACGCGGCAGCCCAGATGGCCAATGGTGTGCGCCTTTCTGCGGTGACGCGCCACATGTTAGGTTGGTTCACCGGCGAGCCCGGCTCGCGTGAATTTCGCCGGCTCTTGTCCGAAGGCGCGCGTGATCCCGCGGCGCTCGCTGATATTATTTTGCAGGCCGCTGCGGAGGTGCAGCGCTCAGCATAGGCGCTTCACTCGCCGCCAGCCACGCAGCCACCGCATGCACGGCCGTTGACTGGCTGAGCTTCGCTGGATCGATCTGGTTCAGCGTGTCGTTCACGGTATGGTGTATATCGAAGTAGAAGGTCGCATCGAGATTGAGGTCCATGATCGGCACGCCGGCGCCCTTCAACGGCCCGAGATCCGCGCCGCCAGTGGCCTTGTTGCTGCCGTTTTCCACACCTAACGGTCGGACCACGCTGAAGATTTCCTTGCCCAGACCCAGACGGACATCGGGCAACAGCGTATCGATGCTGTAGACCGGTCCCGCACCACTGTCGGCTTCAATCGCCAGCACATGTTTTGTCAGGTTGTCGGTTTCGAGCTGCGCATAGCGCGTAGCGCCGGACAGACCGAATTCCTCATTGGCAAACAGCACCACGCGCAGCGTGCGCCGCGGCTTGAGACCGGCATCCATGATCGCCTTGACGGCCCCTACGACAATCGCGACCCCGGCGCCGTCATCCTGGGCGCCGGTACCAGGATCCCACGAGTCGAGGTGCGCACCTAACAGGACGATTTCCGGATCGGGGTCGGTGCCCGGCAGTTCACCGATGACATTCGCTGACCGGGTCTGCGGCAGATCGCGCGAGGCATTCTTCATCAATACGGTGATCTTGCGCCCTCCGGCCAGCATGCGTTCCAGTGAATCTGCGTCCGGATTGGAAATCGCGAGCGACGGGATCCGTGGCTGCTGGATGATGTAGCTCAGCGTGCCGGTGTGCGGAGTGCGATTCTGGTCCGTGCCAATCGAGCGTATCACCAGGCCAATGGCGCCGAGGCTGGCGGCGGCGGCCGGGCCTTCGCGGCGGGACCTGACCGCAACACTGTAGCCAGCGCCGTCGCGGGATCGCTGCATGCGCGTATTCAGAAAGACGATCTTTCCTTCGACCGCACTGCGTGGCATGGCTAACAACGCCGGCACATCAGCCGCCATGACGATCTCGGACGTCAGGCCGGCATCCGGCGTGCCGGCGCTGCCACCGAGGGCGATCGACGGCATGGTCTGTGGGAAGGGCGCAAGAACCGAAAACTCCGCTGTCCCGCGCACCCATTGCGGCACGATGACTTCCTGGGTACGCACGTTGGCAAACCCGAGTTCACGCAACTTGGCCTGCGCCCAGACCACCGCGGCGCGGTCCGCGGCGGTGCCGGCGGGCCGGCTGCCCACTTCCGTGGTCAGTGATTCAACCACCGACCATGCGACGTTGGCCTTGAGTG
>DAIQQI010000175.1:0-6928 GCA_036786925.1 Steroidobacteraceae bacterium | reverse complement strand
CCGGCGCCGGCGGTACCGAAGCCCAGGACTGGGCCCAGATGCTGCTGCGCATGTACATCAAGTGGGCGGCCACGCATGGTTTCGAAGCGGAAGTCATCGATTCCAGTCCGGGCGAAGTCGCCGGCATGAAAAGTGCGACGCTCGAAGTGCGCGGCGAAAATGCCTATGGCTGGTTGCGCACCGAGACCGGCGTGCATCGCCTGGTGCGCAAGTCGCCGTTCGACTCAGGCAATCGCCGACATACCTCGTTCGCCTCGGTGTTCGTGTCGCCGGAAATTGACGACGACATCAATATCGACCTGAACCCGGCCGATATCGAAATGGATGTGTTTCGTTCTTCCGGCGCCGGCGGTCAGCATGTCAACAAGACCGAATCCGCAGTGCGCCTGCGCCACCTGCCAAGCGGCATCGTCGTTGCCTGCCAGAATGAGCGCAGCCAGCACAAGAATCGCGCTACCGCGATGAAAATGCTAAAGGCCAAGATGTACGAGCTCGAGGTCAACAAGCGCAACGCGGCGGCCAAAGTGCTGGAAGACTCCAAGTCCGATGTCAGCTGGGGCCACCAGATTCGCTCCTATGTGCTCGACCAGTCGCGTATCAAGGATTTGCGCACCAACATCGAAGTCGGCAACACCACGGCGGTGCTGGATGGCGATCTCGACATTTTTCTCGAAGCGTCACTGAAGGCGGGTGTATGAGCGAAGGCCAGCAGGGCGATAACCGGCCCGACGACAACAAACCCGACGAGAACAAGCTCATAGCCGAGCGCCGCCAGAAACTGGCCGCGATCCGCGCCCAGGGCGTGGCATTTCCCAACGACTTTCGTCGCGACAGCTTCGCGGCGGATTTGTTAGCTCTGTACGAGAATGTCAGTGGCGAACAGCTGGAAGCGCAGCCGGTGCGGGTCAGGGTGGCGGGACGCATGATGGCCAAGCGCGTGATGGGCAAGGCCAGCTTCGCCAAAATCCAGGATCCCGGCGCGCAGCTGCAGCTTTTTCTGCAGCGCGAAACGCTTGGCGACACCTACGAGGCCTTCAAGGGCTGGGACGTCGGCGACATCATTGCTGCGGAAGGCCAGTTGTTTCGCACCAAGACGGGCGAGCTGACGGTGCGTGTCAGCCAGCTGCGCCTGCTGACAAAATCGCTGCGGCCGCTGCCGGACAAATGGCACGGACTGGCCGACACCGAGGTGCGTTACCGGCAGCGTTATGTCGATCTCATCATGAATGAGGACAGCCGCCGTCTGTTCGTGCAACGCACGGCCGTGATTCGTTTTCTGCGCGGCTACCTCGACCGGCGGGATTTTCTCGAAGTCGAGACGCCGATGATGCAGCCGATTCCTGGTGGCGCCGCGGCCCGGCCGTTCAAGACCTGGCACAACGCGCTGGGCGTCGAGATGTACATGCGCATCGCGCCGGAGCTGTACCTGAAGCGGCTGGTGGTCGGCGGCTTCGAGAAGGTCTACGAGATCAACCGCAATTTCCGCAACGAGGGGCTGTCGACCCGGCATAACCCCGAGTTCACGATGCTGGAGTTGTACTGGGCCTATGCCGACTATGAAGACCTGATGAATCTGGTGGAAGACCTGCTGCGCGGCCTCGCGACCCGGGTGTTAGGCAGGAGCACATTCGAATCACAGGGCCGCCAGTTCGACCTCGAGCCGCCGTTCGCGCGCCTGACCGTGGCCGAGGTGATCCTGCGCAATAATCCCGGTTTCGACGCGGCCCGGTTGCGCGATGTCGTTTATCTGCGCGAGCAGTGTGCGGGCAAGGGCATCGCGTTCAAGGACGGCGATGGCGCCGGCAAGCTGCAGATCGAGTTGTTCGAGAAGACCGGCGAGCACACCTTGCAGGATCCTACCTTTGTGTACGCCTACCCCGCGGAGGTGTCGCCGCTGTCGCGGGCCAATGACCAGGATCCGTTCGTGACTGATCGCTTTGAATTGTTCGCCAGCGGCCGCGAACTGGCTAACGGATTTTCGGAATTGAATGATGCCGAGGACCAGGCCGCGCGATTTCGCGCCCAGGTCGAGCGCAAGGATGCCGGCGACGATGAGGCCATGTTCTATGACGCCGATTACGTGCGCGCTCTGGAGTACGGCATGCCGCCCACGGCGGGGCTCGGCATCGGCGTCGACCGCGTCGTGATGTGGCTGACCAACGCGGCATCGATCCGCGACGTGCTGCTGTTCCCGCAGATGCGGCCCGAGGCCGATTGAACGCCAGGGCCCGACCGCTCCGCGCCGGCGCGCCGATCGGTGTCTTTGATTCGGGCATGGGCGGACTTACAGTGTTAGCCGAACTGCGGCGCGAACTGCCGCAGCACCGGTTCATCTATCTGGGTGATACCGCACGCCTGCCTTATGGCACCAAGTCGGCGTCCACCATCGTGCGCTACGCACTGCAGGCGGCCGAGCTGCTGGTCGAACGCGGCGTCGGCACGCTGGTCGTGGCCTGCAATACCGCGTCGTCGGTCGCGCTGCCCGCACTGCGCGAGCGATTTGATGCGATCAAAATCATCGGCGTCATAGAACCCGGCGCGGCCGCGGCCTGCGCCCAGACTCGCAACCACCATGTGGCCGTCATCGGCACCGAGGGCACGGTGCGCGGCGGCGCCTACGAACGTGCGATCCACGCCATATTGCCGGACGCGCAGGTGTCGTCACTGGCCTGCCAGCTGTTCGTGGCGCTGGCCGAGGAGGGCTGGGTGGACGGCGCCGTGGTCAAAGCCGCGGTGCATCGCTACCTGGATACCTGGCTGGCAGCCATGCCCGTGCAACCCGACGTGCTGGTGTTAGGTTGCACGCACTTCCCGGTGCTGGCGCACGCCATTGCCGCAGTCGCGGGGCCGGGCATCCGGCTCGTGGACTCGGCGCGGACCACGGCCGCCGCGGTGCGCACGCTGGCTGCCCAGGCTGCAGCGCTGCCGGACGCCGGCTCGCAGGCGGGCCTCGAGTTTCTGGCCACCGACGGAGTCGAACGCTTCGCCCGGATCGGCAGCCGCTTTCTCGGCGAAGCGATCATCGACGGCGAAGTCGAGCTGGTGGAGTTGTGATCAGGCATGATTGAATCAACATGATTCTGGCGCGTTACATCCTGCGCGAATTTTTCGGCAACTGGCTGGCGGTAGCCCTGTCGGTCTCGGTGCTGGTGCTGGGAAGCCAGCTGACGCGCTCGCTGGAGCGGGCCGCCGAGGCCAATTTGCCCAGCGACATCGTGCTCAAGCTGACCCTGCTGACATTCATGCAGACCGCCCAGATCACCATGCCATTGGCCTTGTTGTTAGCCATCGTACTGACCTACGGCCGGCTCGCCCACGACGGCGAAATGAGCGCGATGCGCAGCAGCGGCATCGGTCCGTGGCAGTCGGCGCGCGGAATCCTGCTGTTCGGAGCCGCTGCGGCGCTGGTGCTGGGTTCGGTCACCCTGTATTTCGCGCCGCAAATGGCGTTGCGCGAGCAGCTGACCCTCAGCGACGCCTACCGTCGTTCGCAATTGAGTGCCTTCGAGCCTGGCCGCTTCACGCAGCTGCCAGGGACGGGCCTGGTGGTGCATGTTGGCTCGGTTGATGCCAACGGCGGGTTGCAGGATGTGCTTTTTTTGCAGCGCGACGGCAAGACCCTGGAAGTGATACGCGCCAGCCGCGCCACCTATGAGATGGACGCCGGCATCCGCAATCTGAGTCTGCATCTGGAGCAGGGCGAGCGCCTGACGGGCGAGGCGAACGCCGCGGCTTCGCAGCGCATTCGGTTCGCGACGCTCGAGCTCGCAGTGCCGCTGCCAGCGGTGGAACGCACGCGGACCAGCCGCGACCTGATGTCCACCGTGGACTTGTTAGGCTCGGCGCTGCGTGAGGATCAGGCCGAGCTGCAGTGGCGCGGCTCGGTTCCGGTGATGTGCATGCTGCTGATGATCGTCGCGGTGCCGCTGTCGCAGCTGCGGCCCAGGCAGGGTCGCTACACGCGCATGGCCCCGGCGTTGCTGCTGTTCTTCCTGTACGTCAACCTGCTGGCCGCGACCCGCAGCAGCATTGCCCGTGGCACGTTTCCCTTGTGGCCCGGGATGCTGGCCGTCCATCTGAGCGTTGCTGCGGCCGCAGTGCTGTGGTTCACGCGCAAGCGCTGGTGGCGCAGCAGGGCAGCGCGATGATTCTCATTCGCTACATCCTGCGCACCGTGCTCACGCACATGGTGACGGTGCTGCTCGCGCTGCTGGGCCTGATCGCGATATTCAATTTCATCGAACAACTCGATGACGTCGGCACCGGCCGTTACACCATGGCGTCGGCGTTGTTGCATTCGCTGATGATGCTGCCGACCTGGGCGCTGGATTTCGCGCCTGCCGCTGCGTTGTTAGGTGCGCTGTCCGGCCTGGGGCGCCTGCAGCAGGACAGCGAGATAACAGTGCTGCGCGCATCGGGTTGGTCGATCTGGCGGCTGGCCGGCATTGCCGCCACGGCGGGGGTGGTGCTGTCCGGTGGTGCCGCGGTGATCGGCGAGTACGTGGCGCCCGGGCTTGCCGAGGCTGCCAATCGCATGAAGACCGAGCAGCGACTTGGTCCCGGTGTGCTTGCCGGCAGCAGCGCCTGGTGGACCATGGCCGGTACGCGCATCATCGGCGTCGACCGCCGGCCAGGGTTTCCCGCCGCAACCATCATCGAACTCGATGCCGCCGGCCGCGTCAAAGGCCTGGCCGAAGCCGCGGGGGTGGCGCTTGATTCCGGGGGTCGCATGACCTACGAGCGCTATCGCGCCGTGCATTATTCAGACTCGGCGGCGCAGGTCGAGCAAAAGCCGATCGTCGAGGAAGTCAGCGCGGAGGCGAAATCGCTGCTGCGGGTGTCGCAGGGCACGCGCCGCTACTCGTCGTTGCGGCAGCTGGCTGCGCAGCGCGCGGAATTGCGGCGTGCGCGCCTGCCTTACGCCACGTCGATCTACAAGTACCACGAACGGCTCGCCAAGCTGGTCACTGCGCCGCTGCTGGTGTTGTTAGCTTTGCCGGCGGTGCTGGGACTGCTCCGCTCCGCCAGGCAGGGGGCGCGCCTGGTGCTCGGCCTGATCGTCGGGTTTGCGCTGTCGATGCTGCAGGATGTCGCCAGCAGCCTGGTGACTGTGTATGACGCGCCGCCGGCGCAGGTAGCCTGGATTCCGGCAACGCTGACAGCGGTGGTCGCGGGCTTGTTGCTGTGGCGGCTGACCGCACGTCCGCGGCGCTAGTTTTCCGGCAGCGCGTATGGCAGGGGCAGCGCGCTCACCGCGCCGATGGGCGCAACCGCGAGTATTGCATCGCGGGTGGCCTCCACGACCTGGGCCGACTCGCCCGAAGCCAGCGTGACGCTGGCGCCGGGCGCCGGCGCCGTAGCGGCTGCAAGTGCAAAGCGCTGCAGGCGCCGTTTGACCCGCCCGCGATAATGGGCGCGCGCGACGATCTCCTGGCCGATGTAGCAACCTTTGTCGAACGCGATTCCATCTAACAAATCGAGATTGAGCATCTGCGACACGAACTCACCCTGGCTGCCCGCGTACACCTGTGGGATACCCGCGGCGATATCCAGCGCCCGCCAGTCGTCCCGCGATCGCAGCGGCTGGCCGGGGAGCGCAACGGCAGCTTCGCGCAGCAGCAGGCAGCGGCCGCTGGCGTCAAACCTGGCGTGCATGCTGTTAGGCGGCGCGGCGCTTGCTCCCAGCACCTGCCAGCTGGCGCTCGCATCGGCCAGCGTTACCCTGGCGCGGAACACGCGCTTCGACAGGGTCGCAAGGATATCGCCGCTCAGCGCGCGCGGCAGAACTGCGACCCACAGGGATTCCCGGACCCGAAACAAACGCAACAGCGCCTGCACGCGCCCTTGGGCAGTATGCAGCGCGGTCAACTGCGCCTCGCCGGCTGCCAGTTTCGCGACGTCGTTAGACAGCTGGCCCTGCAGGAATTTACCTGCGTCAAGGCCTTCTGCAGACAACGCGCCCAGGTCTGGCAGTGAAAAGTATTCGATGTTCAACGTGCGGTCCGCCAACTGCGTGGTTCTTTGACAACAATTCTGGCAGAATTACCTCTAATGCAGCAGCCCGACCCAGGTCTGCCGACGCCTGAAAGCCCTGCGCCCGCGGCGCCGGCCGCAACCGCCACCCCTGACGTGAACAAGCCTCCCGCGCCGGTTGCGGAAATTGGCGGCCGGGAAGGTCCCGATCCCACACGCTTCGGGGATTGGGAACGCAACGGTCGCTGCATAGATTTTTAGTTTCGGATTTTCAAGTATTGATTGCAGGATAGTCGTATGCCCACCAGGCCCTTATCGCCACACGCGACGATCTACCGGAAATTTCCGATCATGGCGCTTTCGATCATGCATCGCATTACCGGCGTCGCGCAGACCGTGGGCCTCGCCTTGCTGGTCTACTGGCTCATGGCTCTCGCCTCCGGGCCCGGAGCCTATGACAACGCGCGCAGTCTGCTAGGCCAGGCCTGGGTCAAGCTGCTGCTCGCGGGCTGGATGTTCGCGTTTCTCTATCACCTCTGCTACGGCATTCGTCATCTGGTCTGGGACACGGGCAGGGGATTCGAAAAAGCCGATTCGCGTCGCAGTGGCTGGATCACGCTGTTCTCGGCCCTGGCGCTGTTTGCGTTTTTTGCGTGGCGCGCCTTCTTCGCCGGAGCTGCGCCATGAGCCTGCGCAGTCCGATGGGCGTCGCGCTCGGCAAGGGCGCGGCTGGCGGCGCGGCACAGCACGGCTGGCTGCAACTCGTGACCGCCGTGGCGCTTGTGCCCCTGATGCTGTGGTTCCTGGTTTCGCTGTTAGGCCTGGAGTCGTTCGAGTTTGCTGCGGTTCGATCCTGGCTCGGCAGCGGCTGGACACCCGTGTGGATGATCCTGCTGGTCCTCTGCGCAGCCTGGCATTCGATGCTCGGTGTCCAGGTCATCATCGAAGACTACGT
>DAIQQI010000448.1:0-2099 GCA_036786925.1 Steroidobacteraceae bacterium | reverse complement strand
GGCCAGCCGATCGACGTGTTCAACAACGGCCACCACAAGCGCGACTTCACGTTCGTCGAAGACATCGCCGAGGGCGTGGTGCGCGCCTGCGACCGCATCGCGGCGCCTAACAAAGACTGGAATCCGGCCGCGCCGGACCCGGCCAGCAGTTCAGCGCCGTTCCGCATCTACAACATTGGCAACAACCAGCCGGTGGAACTGGCGCGCTATATCGAAGTGCTCGAGGATTGCCTCGGCCGCAAGGCGATCAAGAACATGCTGCCGCTGCAGCTGGGCGACGTGCCCGACACGTTTGCCGACGTTCAGGACCTGGTGCGCGATGTCGGCTACAAGCCCGCGACCCCAGTGGAAACAGGCGTACGGCGCTTCGTCGATTGGTATCGCGATTACTACCGGGTTTGAGCCACAATAGGGCATGCCCGGCCCTGATACTCCCCACTGGAAAGCACTAGCGTCCCACGCCAGTTCCTGGCGTGATCGGTCAGAATTCGCTGCCGCATCTGAAACGAGCGGCGCGACTCTGGTTGATGCTGAAGGTCTACTGCTCGATTATTCGCGACAACGGCTGGATGCCGCTGTACGGGGCGACTTGTTAGCTCTGCTGGAGGCGGTGGATCTGCGCGGCGCGATCGCGGCCATGTATCGCGGCGATTCGATCAACAACTCTGAGAACCGCGCGGTACTCCACACTGCCTTGCGCCAGCCCCCCGGCGCAGGCATTGGTGGCGCCGAGATCGAGCGCCTCGTGTTAGCGGAGCGCGAGCGCATGCTCGCGTTTGCCGAGCGCGTGCGGCGCGGCGAGGTCCGCGGTTCGGGCGGTCAGCCTTTCAAAACCGTCGTCAACATCGGCATCGGCGGTTCGGACCTGGGTCCGGCCATGGCGGTCGAGGCGTTGCGGCCATTCCCAGGGCAGGGGCCGGATGTGCTCTTTGTGTCGAACGTCGACGGCTGCGCGTTGATGGATCTCTGCGCGCAGCGCGATCCAGCGACCACGCTGTTCATTATTTCCTCCAAGACCTTCACTACACAGGAAACCATGGCGAATGCGCATTCGGCGCGTGCCTGGATTCGCGAGCGCCTCGGCGACAAGGCGGTGCCGGCGCATTTCGCCGCAGTCTCGGTGAATACGCCGGCCATGAACGAGTTCGGCGTGCATCCGGAGTATCGCTTCGTCATGTGGGACTGGGTCGGCGGCCGCTATTCGCTGTGGTCGTCGATCGGCGTGTCGCTCGCGATCGCGATCGGGCGCGAACATTTCGCCGCACTGTTAGCCGGCGGGCACGCGATGGACGCGCATTTTCGCGACGTACCCTGGGAGCGCAATCTCCCGGCCCTGCTCGGCGCGCTCGCGGTCTGGAACAACAATTTCATGCAGTTGCCGACCACCGCGGTGCTGCCGTATGACTCGCGGCTTGCTCGATTTCCGGCGTTTCTGCAGCAGCTCGACATGGAGAGCCTCGGCAAGTCCGTCACGCGCGATGGCCAGCCGCTCGCCGGCAGCAGCGGCGCCGTGATCTGGGGCGAGCCCGGCAACAACGCGCAGCATTCGTTTTTTCAGCTCCTGCATCAGGGCACGGCGCGGGCCTCACTGGAATTTCTGTTGCCAGTGAAGTCTTCCTGCGGCCGGCAGGATCATCAGGATCTCGCGATTGCCAACTGCTTTGCGCAGGCCGAAGCTTTCTGGCTCGGGCAAAAAGGCGAGGGCATTCCGACGCATCGCGAGCATGCGGGTGGAAGGCCCAGCGTGCTGCTGCTGTTCGAGCGCCTCGACCCGAACGCGCTCGGCAAGCTGGTGGCGCTCTATGAGCACAAGGTGTTCGTGCAGAGCGTAATCTGGGGCATCAACGCGTTCGATCAGTGGGGCGTGGAGCTGGGAAAGAAGCTGTGCGCGCCGCTGGTGCCGATGATCGCGCACCCGGAACTCGTTCAGGATGGGTCTAGACTGGCGCCTTTGCTGAACCGGATTCAAAAACTGCGCTAACTCAGTGACCCCCAGTCCTCCCCGAATCCTGTTTGTACCGGTAACCTCGCCGCGCGGCTCGGGCGAATACGCGCGCGCGTTGTCGATCGCAACGGCCGTCACACGACGAATTGCAGGC
>DAIQQI010000174.1:0-6957 GCA_036786925.1 Steroidobacteraceae bacterium | reverse complement strand
GCTTGCGCTGCAGATGACAGCAGCGCGCGGCGCGGCATGACGTTCCGGGCGCGCAAGCGTTTCGGCCAGCATTTCCTGCACGACGCGAGCATCGTCGAGCGCATCGTCGCCGCAGTGGGCGCCGGGCCGGGCGACACGGTGCTGGAAATCGGCCCGGGCGGCGGCGCGCTGACCGCCGGATTGTTAGCCAGCGGCTGCGTGCTGCACGCCATCGAGCTCGACCGCGACCTCGTGCCGCGGCTGCGCGAGCGCTATGGCCGGGAGCCGCGCTTTCACCTGCATGAGGGCGACGCGCTGAAAGTCGACCTGCGGACCCTGCTGCCGGCCCCGGCGGGCCGCTGGCGCGTGGTCGGCAACCTGCCCTACAACGTTTCCACACCGCTGCTGTTTCATTTGTTAGACCAGTACCAGCTCATCGAGGACATGCATGTGATGCTGCAGCGGGAAGTGGTCGAGCGCATGGCCGCCGCGCCCGGCGGGCGCGACTATGGCCGCCTGACCGTGATGCTGGCGCCGTTTGCGGAAATCGACGCCCTGTTCGACGTTCCGCCCGAAAGTTTTGCGCCGCCGCCGAAGGTCTGGTCCACGGTCGCGAGGCTGCGCATGCGCGCCGAGCCTGCATTTGCGGTCGATGCGCGCTATGGTCGCGTGGTGCAGGCCGCGTTCTCCCAGCGCCGCAAGACGCTGCGCAATGCGCTCCGGCAGGAGCTGGATGCCGCCAGCATCGCGGCCTGCGGGATCGATCCGGGCGCCCGCGCCGAGACATTGACGCCGGCGGAGTTCGGCAAACTTGCGCTTGCCGCGCGCAGCAGCTAGTTTGCCGTCATGGCTGGCTACAAGAAGATCCTGCTGGTGGTGGACCTGAGCGACGACAGTGCGCACATCGGCGCCCGCGCCCGGGAGATGGCGAAACGCGACAACGCGGCGCTCGAGATCCTACACGTGGTCGAATTCGTGCCGGTCGAGCCGATGGGCGAGACGCTGATGCCCACCGTGCAGATCGAGGCCGAGCTCGTCAATCGCGCGCGCCAGCGCATCACCCAGCTGGCCGAGGAACTCGGCGCCCACGATGCCACGCTGCATATCGAAGCCGGCAGCGTCAAGACCGAAATCGTGCGCGTGGCGCGCGAGATCGGCGCCGACCTGATCGTCATCGGCTGCCGCGAGCGCCACGGCATGTCGATCCTGGTCAATCTGACCGAAGACACGGTGCTGCACGCGGCGGCCTGCGATGTGCTCGCGGTGCGTGTCGGCAAGACAAGCTAACAGGCTGGATCCATGACGAACCAGATCCGCATCGACGTGCTGACCAATTACCTCAAGGATCAATCCGATCCGGGCGATGACAAATACGTCTTCTCCTACACCATCACCATCCGCAACGAGGGCGAAGTGCCCGCCAAGCTGCTGAAGCGGCACTGGGTCATCACCGACGCCAACGGCAAGGTGCAGGAAGTGCGCGGCGATGGCGTGGTCGGCGAGCAGCCCTACATCAAGCCGGGCCAGGGCTTCCGTTATTCCAGCGGCGCGGTGCTCGAAACGCCGGTAGGCACCATGCAGGGCAGCTACCAGATGGTGGCCGATGGCGGCCAGACCTTTGACGCGCCCATCCCAACCTTCAGACTGGCGATCCCCGGAATACTGCAGTAAGTGGCCCGCTACGCGATTGGCGACATCCAGGGTTGCCATGCGGAGCTGCGCGCGCTGCTGAAAAAACTGCGCTTCAAGTCCGATCGCGACCAGTTGTGGCTGGTGGGCGATCTCGTCAATCGCGGCCCGGCATCGCTCGCCGTGCTGCGCTTCGTGCGCGCACTGGGCGCCAACGCGATCACCGTGTTAGGCAACCATGATCTGCACCTGCTGGCGGTCGCCTACGGCACGGACCGCCGCCTGCGCCCGGACGATACGCTGCAGCGCGTGCTCGCGGCGCGCGATCGCGACCGGCTGCTCGACTGGCTGATCGCCCTGCCGCTCGCGCATTTCGACGCCGCGCACAACGACCTGATGGTGCATGCCGGCCTGCCGCCGCAATGGTCGGCCGCCGACGCAGTCAGATATGCGGCCGAAACCGCCGCGGCTCTGCAGAAAAATCCGGGTCGATTCCTGGCGCGCATGTACGGCGACAAGCCCGACCGCTGGTCAGCATCCCTGCGCGGGGCTGACAAACACCGGTTCGTCGTCAACGTGCTGACCAGGCTGCGTTACTGCGACGCACGCGGCCGGGTCAACCTGGACCTCAAGGACAGCCCGGGCTCCCTGCGCACGGCAGCGCGGGCCGCGCCCACGGCAATGCGCCCGTGGTTCCTGGCGCCGAACCGGAAATCGGCCGGCACCCGCGTCATCTGCGGGCACTGGTCGACGTTAGGTCTGGTCAGGAAACCTGATCTGCTGGCGCTCGACACCGGCTGCGTGTGGGGCGGCACTCTCACCGGTGTCGATCTCGACAGCAAGCGCATCTGCCAGCAACCGAGGCTCTGACCAGAGGCCTTTACAGCCTTTTGAATTCCAGGATGGTCAGCACCACGCCGAGCACGGTCATGCCGAAACAGAACATGCCGAAGTAGAGAAGTGGCAGGTCAGTCATTTTTGCGCCCCTTCAATGCGAGCAGCTTGAAGTAGATACCGAAGCACAGAATCGACGGCACCCAGATAGCGGTGAACAGTCCTTCGTCCTTCTGACCGGTGAACCACAGGTACCCGGAGACGGCAAACGCCACCATCACCGCCACCAGTATGCATACGTCCGACATTTTGATCATGACAACAGTCCTCTCGTGTGAATCGACAATTTGTTAGGAATCCTGGTCGTTCCAAAAGCCCCACGCCGCCACCAGCAGGCAGGCCACGGCAGCCGCGGCGTGCACGCGCAGACCGGACTCGCCAGGCAGCGACAGGACGAACGGCACGATCTGCAACAGCCCCGCCGGCAGCCAGACAACGAATCCGATCGCCAGCACGAATGCCACGCGGCCGATCGTCCGCCGGGTGTTGCGCACGGGACCAGGCGCGGGATTTACCACAGCACGGGCTCCCCGCGATGATCGAAGAATCGTCCGGAGTCTTCGGGCGTCAGGCCTGCTATCACGTTCAGCAGGCGTTCCGCCGCGAGATCCTGGTCCTGCGCCTCGAGTCCCGCCTTGCTGAAGGGCGCCGACAAGGGGGTGTTGACGGTGCCGGGATGCAGCGCCACGCAGATCGCGTACCGGTGACTGCGGCGCAGCTCGACCGCCGCGGTATGCAGCATCTGGTTCAGTGCGGCCTTGGAGGCGCGATAGCTGTACCAGCCGCCCAGCTGGTTGTCGCCGATACTGCCGACGCGCGCCGACAGGGCGGCCAGCACCGCTCTGCCATCCCGAGCTAACAAAGGCAGGAAATGCTTCAGCACCAGCGCCGGTCCCAGCGTGTTCACGGCGAACATGTCTGCCATGGCCGCCGCATTGAGCTCGCGGATACTTTTTTCCGGCTGTATGCCGGCGCGGTGCAGCAGCCCGGTCGCCACCAGCACCAGCCGCAGCTTGCCCTGGCGTGAGACGAAGTCGGCGCAGGCCGCGATGCTCGCCTCGTCGCCCAGATCCAGCGGCGGGGTCGACGCGCGACTCAAGCCGATCACCGTGCCGAATTCGCCGGCGCCCTGCAGGCGACGGAGCAGCGCGCTGCCGATGCCGCCGGTCGCACCAATGACCACGGCAACGTCATCTGTGGAGTTGGGCTGATTCATGTTTTTGAACCGATCATGAACCGTACTATAGTGGCTACTTCGCAAGAATGTACTGTTATTGACCCGTTTATAGCGATTTTTCCCGGGTCAAATACGGTTCATTTGTATATACTGGCCGAGTTCCTCCTCAAGAGACGCCTTCCATGACTGCAAACAGCCCTGTTGCGACGCCGAACTCGGAAACCTTTCGCAGCGGCGTAGCCGCGCGCCTGGCCGGGATACCGGTCGAGACACTGCGTGTCTGGGAACGCCGCTACGGAGTGGTAGGCCCGCGCCTCAGCCCGACCGGCCAGAGGCTGTACACCGCCGCTGAAGTACGCCGGCTCGGCCTGATCAAGCAACTGCTGGACCAGGGACATCCGATTGGCAGCATCGCCAAGCTAACAGCGGAGGCGCTGATGGCAATGCAGTCCACGATCAGTTCGCTCGGCGCGCGGCCCGGGGCTTCGGGCGACGCCGACAGCCGCAAGCTGCGGATCGCGCTGGTCGGACCACTGCTCACGACGCGGCGTTTCGCAGAGTCATTGGCGAGCGGCATGCCAGGCCGCGAGCTAACAATTGCCGCGCGTGCCGGCAGCGTGGGTGAGGCCGCGGGCGCACTGCGCGGCAACGCTGCCGATCTGGTCATTATCGAGTTGCCGACGCTGCTCGAAGACTCGCCCGCCACGGTGGCCGGTCTCAAGGAGCGCTGCGGTGCGCGCCGGGTCATGGTCCTGTACCGTTTTGCGCCCAGCGCAATCGTTCGCATGCTGCGTGCAGCCGGCCATGTCGTTGCGCGCGCGCCGTCGGATCCGCTTGAAATGGCGTCCCTATGCCAGCGGCTGCTGCAACCGGCGGCAAGTCCGGTCAGCGCCGCCCCGACGATCGACAGCGCCGACCCGGCGCCGCCGCGTTTCGATGAACGCGCGCTTGCGGCTTTCGCTGACGCATCCAGCACCGTCTACTGCGAATGTCCGCGCCATCTGGTGGACCTGCTCCTCGACCTGATCAACTTCGAACGCTATAGCGCCGCGTGCGCCAATCGCAGTCCTGAAGACGCGGTCCTGCACCGCGACCTGCAGCAGACTGCGGGCCGGGCGCGTGCGCTACTGGAAAATGCGCTGCTGCGCGTGGCTGACGCTGAAGGCCTGCCAATTCCCGCAGCGGCAAGATAACAACTGCAGTACAGCAGACTCTCGCCTCGTCACCGATATCCGGAAACCGCTGTTGCCGCTAATTTGTTAGCCCGTGGAGAGTAACGACCCCCGTTAGTGTCTCTTCGCCCAGCGTAATGTAAAGATTGCGCTCCGCAACCGACAAATCAAATTCCATGCGCCTTTCAAGCCGCGCAACCAGAGCAGCCAGCAGCTCGCGATCTATCGCATGGACTTGCAGCGCTGCTGCGCGATGAATGCGTTCACCGCGCAGGCGACTCAGCAATGCCTCAGCATCACGATGCGTATACACGACGACTCTCGAAGCAGCTTTGCTCGCCTTGTGCAGGCGCCCAGCCTCGGGTGCGCCGATCTCAATCCAGCTCTGAAGTTGCCCGGTCAGATCGCGCACCGTTATCGCCGGTTCATCTGGATCGGAAAGGCCATTGGAGAATGCAATGCCTTCGGCGTACTCGAGACAGTAAGCGAGCACGCGGGTCAGAAGATAGTCAGGCGTTTCCGATGGATGACAGGCCACTCGCAATCTGAGGGTTTCATAAACGGCGCGGTCAGCATCGGCGAGACGTATCGTGAAAACGTAAATAGTCGCGCCAAGAGCCACTACAGCCCGCCTTGAAGCCAAACCGAGGAATCTTTCAAGTCGCGCCGCCCAAACCAGGTCACGTGTTCGGGCGCACAGTCGACATCTTCTGCGGTCTAGCTGCCCGGCGTCGCGGCCGCGCCCCAGGTCACTTCAAGCTGTGGTGTCTGCTGCGTCCACACCGAATGATCGAGCGGAATGGTCACGGGCGATGGACCTTCGGCGCGAACCGGCAGGATCGCGCGTTGCGCGCCGCGCACTTCGAGGACCGCAAACTGGGCAACCCCTGCGCGGAAACTGATGCGCACCGGCCAGCGGCCGTTAGCAGGCGCGGTCAGGATGACGGCGCCATTGCTGCCGGCGGTCTGCATGTCGATGACCAGCACATTGCGCTCCCAGAACTGCAGCAGCGCGGGCAGCTGGCCCGTCGGCGACTGCAGACCCACCACCTGAACCGGTTGCGGTGGCGGAGCGACCTTCTTCTTGAACGGCCACCATGTAAACGCGCCGCTGGCGCCGGCGCCGATCGCCAATGACAGCGCGCCAACGAGGAGCCAGACCCTCGAGCGGGGAAACTTGCGAGCGACCATTCGCGTAACATACGCGAGATCAGGCCGTCTGTCCTCTGCCCCATGAAAACGCTCGCCGCATTCAACTTAAAATCATGGATCGATGCGAACCGGGCGCTGCTCAAGCCCCCGGTCGGCAACAAACTGCTGTTCCGTGACAGCGAATTCATCATCATGGTCATCGGCGGTCCCAATGATCGCCGCGATTTCCACGTCGACCCGGGCGAGGAGTTCTTCTACCAGCTCGAGGGCGATATCACGCTGCGCACGGTGCAGCACGGCAAGCTGGTCGACGTGGCCATCCGCGAGGGCGAGGTGCTGCTGCTGCCAGCTAACACACCGCATTCGCCGCGCCGGCCGGCTAACACCATCGGCCTGGTGGTGGAGCGGGTGCGCGGCGCGCACGAACCCGATGGTTTCCAGTGGTACTGCGAACGTTGCCAGCGCAAGCTGCACGAGGAGTTCGCCGTCATTACTGATATCGAGACCCAGATGCCGCCGATCTTCCGCCGTTTCTTTGACAACGCGGCCGCGCGACGCTGCCGGCATTGCGGTTTGGACCAGGCGCCGCTCGCATGACCGTCGTGGCGCTCAGTGTCGACCTGGCGGATGGCGCCCGTGCTGCAAGCACCTGGCAGCTCGCCGCGCCGGTCAGCCTGGCAGCCGAAATGCCGCTCGACGGCACATCGGCACGCTGGTTCGACGCACCCCCGGCCCACAGCTGGCCGCATCGTACCGGCGCATTCTCCGGAAGCGTACTGACCGGGGCGAGCTGCAATTGCCGCAACCTGCAACTGACCCCGCACGGTTCCGGCACGCACACCGAGTGCGTGGGTCATCTGACCGCCGATGACTGCCATGTGATCCACGTCTTACCGACCGGCCTGCTGCCGGCGCTGCTGATCGACGTCGACGCGGTCGCGGCACGCGACTGCA
>DAIQQI010000173.1:0-6975 GCA_036786925.1 Steroidobacteraceae bacterium | reverse complement strand
ATCATCCTGTTAGCTTTCGTATTGATCTGGCTGGCCTTCGGCTTCTATACCGTCGACGCGCGCGAGCAGGCGGTGGTGCAGCGGTTCGGCAAGTATCAGGCGATCGCAGGTCCGGGTCTGCACTGGCGCATCCCGTACCCGGTCGACAGCATCACCAAAGTGCGAAGCAAGGAAGTCAAGAGTGTCGCCTACAGCGCCAAGGTGCTGACCGCCGATCTTAATCTCGTCGAGATGCAGTTCGGCGTGCAATACCAGTTGAGCGACCCGTACAAGTTCCTGTTCAAGGTGCGCGACTCCGAGTCAACCCTGCGCGAAGTCAGCGAGAGCGCGATCCGCGAAGTCGTGGGCCGCAGCAGCCTGGAATCGGTGTTTGTCAGCAACCGCCAGCAGATCACGGCGAAGACCAAGGACCTGGTCCAGCGCACGCTCGACCAGTACAACGCCGGCATTTCGGTGACCTCGGTGAACCTCACCGACATCCAGGTACCCGACGCGGTCGCGCCTTCGCAGCGCGATGCTAACAAGGCATTGGCCGACCGCGAGCGGCTGGTCAAGGAAGCGGCCGCCTACGCGAGCGGCATCCTGCCGGTCGCCGAAGGCCAGGCGCAGCGACAGCTGCTCGAAGCACAGGCCTACAAGTCCCAGGTGGTCTCGATCGCGGAAGGCGAGGCCTCGCGGTTCGAGCAGTTCGCGACCGCGTATGCAGCGGCGCCACAGGTGACCCGCCAGCGCCTGTACATCGAGGCGGTCGAATCCGTGCTGGGCAAGACGCAGAAAATCTTCATCGACACCAAGGCGGGCGCCGGCGGCAACATGATCTATCTGCCGCTCGACAAGCTGATGGAGCGGCGCGGCACCGTGACCGTGCAGCCGGCCAACGGCGTAGGCGCTGAAGAGTCCGCGCCCGGCGTTGAACCTCGCCAGCGGGGAGAACGCTGATGTCCGCCCGTATTTCGCAGATTTTTTTCGCGGTCTTTGCCGTGATCGTGCTGGCAACGCAAAGCTTTTTCACGGTCAGCGAAACGCAGCTCGCGCTGCGGGTGCGCCTCGGCGACATCATCCAGACTCGTTATCCGCCGGGCCTGTTTGCCAAGGTGCCGTTTCTGGATGAGGTCAAGAAGTTCGACAAGCGCGTGCTGACGCTGAATTACCAGGGTGAGAATTTCCTCACCAGCGAAAACCGCGGCGTGCTGGTGACCTTCTACATCAAGTTTCAGATCCTCGATGCGCGGCAGTTCTACCAGTCCCTGGGTGTCAGCGAAACCGATGCCGGTGCGCGGGTCGGTGACATCGTCAAAGACGGCATCAAGAACGCGGTCGCGCAGCGTACGCTGGATCAAATCGTCACGGCGGAGCGGGCGGCATTCACGGGCGACATGTTCCAGCGCGCCAGCGGCACGCTGTCGCAGCTCGGCATCAAGCTGGTCGATGTGCGCGTGCAGACCATCGATCTGCCCGAGGATGTCGCGTCGCGCGTCTATGACAGCATGAAGCAGAGCTTCGACCGCCTTGCCAAGCAGCAGCGCGGCGAGGGCGAGAAGGACGCGCTGCGCATACGCGCCGAGGCGGATCGCCGCCGCATCGAACTTCTGGCCACCGCGCAGCGCGACAGCCTGCGCACCAAGGGTGAGGGCGATGCCACGGCGGCGGTCATCTACGCGCGCGCCTACAACCGTAATCCCGAGTTCTATGCTTTCTATCGCAGCATGCAGGCCTACAAGGCGACGATCGGCAAGGAAGGCGACGTGCTGGTGATTTCGCCGGACAGCGATTTCTTCAAGTATCTGAAATCGCCCAGCGGCACGCGTTAGCTGCGGTCGCGGGGCGGTTGCATGGGTTTTCAGTGGTCGGACCTGTTGGCGGGCCTGTCTCTGTACCTGGTCATCGAGGGGCTGCTGGCCTTTGTCAGCCCAGCGGGGCTCAAGCGTATCCTGGCGCGCATCATCACCCTCAATGACAGCAATCTGCGCGGCAGCGGCTTCGTGTCCATCGTGTTAGGTATCCTGATGTTGTACTGGGTCCGCGGCTGATGGGACGTTTTGTCGTTGTAATAGGCGCCCAGTGGGGCGACGAAGGCAAGGGCAAGATCGTCGATCTGCTGACCGAACGTGCGGCCGCGGTGGCGCGCTTCCAGGGCGGCCACAATGCCGGACACACGCTGGTCATCGGCGGCGAAAAGACGGTCCTGTCGCTGATTCCGAGCGGCGTGCTGCGCGACCAGATCATTTGTTATATCGGTAACGGCGTGGTGCTGTCGCTGGAGGCCCTGTTTCGCGAAGCTGACATGCTGGTGGGCCGCGGCGTGCCGGTATTCGAGCGGCTGCGCATTGCGCCGCAGTGCCCGCTGGTCCTGCCATCCCACGTCGCGCTCGACAAGGCGCGGGAAGTGGCGCGCGGCGCCGGCGCCATCGGCACGACCGGCCGCGGCATCGGCCCGGCCTACGAAGACAAGGTTGCGCGGCGCGCGCTGCGCGTGGCGGACCTGCTGGATCCCGCACGGTTTACCGACAAGCTGCGCGAAGTGCTGGAATACCACAATTTCCTGCTGCAGAAGATGTTGCTGCAACCCGCGGTTGGATTTCAGCAAACGCTGGACCAGCAGCTGGCCTTCGGCGAGCGCGTACGACCCCTGATCACCGATGTCACCGGCGCGCTCGCGGAGCTGCGGGCGCGGGGCGCCAATGTGATGTTTGAAGGAGCCCAGGGCGCGATGCTGGACGTCGACCTCGGCACCTATCCGTTCGTGACGTCATCCAACACGACGGCCGGTTTTGCGACCACCGGCACCGGCCTCGGGCCGCGCGCCATCGACTACGTGTTAGGAATCGTGAAGACCTATACCACGCGTGTCGGCGGAGGTCCGTTTCCGACCGAACTGCACGATTCGACCGGCGAGTACCTGCAGCGGGTGGGGCACGAAGTCGGCGCGGTGACCGGCCGGCGTCGCCGCTGTGGCTGGCTGGACGCGGTTGCGCTGCGGCGTTCGTTGATCAACTCCAGCGTCTCGGGCCTGTGCCTCACCAAGCTCGATGTGCTGGACGCCCTGGACGAAATCAGGATCTGTGTCGGCTACAAATCCGGCGGCAACCTGATCGACAAGCCGCCACTGAGCACCGAAGAGTTTGCCGCGGTCGAGCCGGTCTACGAGACTCTGCCGGGTTGGCAGGCTTCGACCGTCGGAATCACCGAGCGCGAGCGACTGCCGGAGAATGCGCGGCGTTACCTGGAGCGGATTGCCGCGCTGGCCGCGACGCCGATCGACGTCATTTCAACCGGCCCTGACCGCGCGCAGACCATCGTGCTGCGGCATCCGTTCGATCACTAGGCTGCGGCGTTGCCGCGCTCGCCGCTCAGGCCGCGACGCACATATTCCGGCCGCCATCCTTCGCTTTGTAGAGCGCCGCATCGGCGCGATCGAACACGGTTTCGGCGGTGTCGCCGTCGCGCAGTTCGGTCATGCCGCAGGATGCCGTGACCTTCACCGGCGTGTCGCGAAAGTGAAAGCGCAGGCCGTGCACCGACTCGCGCAACTCATTGGCCACCTTGGTGGCTTCGGCCATCTTCGTGCCGACCAGCAACATCACGAATTCTTCGCCGCCAAAGCGTGCTAACACATCGGTGGCGCGGATGCGGCCTGCGAAGCACTTGGCCACTTCCTGCAGTACGCGGTCGCCGGCACGGTGACCATAGGTATCGTTGATGCTCTTGAAGCGGTCCAGGTCCCAGATCAGCACGGTGACCGGGTCGCGGAAACGTTTCCAGCGATTGATTTCTTCGGCCATGCGGCTGTCCAGCGCGCCGCGATTGGGTATGCCGGTGAGCGCATCGAGTTGCGAGCGCGTCTGTTCCTGGTGCAGGGAACGGTGCAATTCGCTGGTCTGGCGTTCGAGCGACGCGACCCGCGCTGCCATCTTCTGAGCCAGCGCGCTTTGCTCGAGAAAACGGCTTTCCTGGCGGGCGCGAAACTCGCGCGCCTGCTCCGAGATCTTGGCCAGGCGCACGCCGACTTTGGTTCTGATTTCCGTCAGGTCGTTGGTCTCGTGCACTTCCCGGTTGATGTGCTCAACGTTCTGCATGACCTGCGAGCTCAGCTGGTCGGCATCGCCGAGCGCCGATTGCCGTTCATCATTCTGGGTTGTCAGGAAATCCGAAACTTCATCGAGCCGCGCAGTCATCTCGGTCAACAGGCTGTTAGCCTGCGTCTTGTCGCGCGCCAGCTCGTCGCTGCGTTTCAGCAGCGCCTCGGCTATCCTGGTCAGGATCTTGGCCAGGCCCTCGTCGGTATCGACCACGCGCAGTTCGGCGGTCAGGGTGTCGGCAAAGTCGCGCGCGCTCTCGTCACGGGCCAGTTGCTTCAGCAGCAGCGTCGCCGCTTCACAGCTCGCAGCCCAGCGCTGCACCGGCAGGGCGCCGGCGCTCGTGTCGGCCAGCGCCGGAGTTACGACGGTGCGGCCTGCGCCCAGCGATCTGACAACTGATGTCTTGCTGTCGGCCGTCAATACCGAATCGCGCAGGCCCGCGACCAGTGTGGTCAGCTCTTCGCTATTGGCATTGTCGCGGTTGGCCTTGGCAAGGCGGGTCAAGCCGGCATCGAGTTCGTCATCCTGCCCGCGTGCGACGATGCACAGCCGCGCCACGACCTTACGCAAGGCGCGCTCAACCTCGCGCGCGCGCCGCTCATCTTCGTCGATGCTGCGGATTGCCGCGAAGTACTTGTGTTTCCAGTCGGCGTCACTCATGCCTTCAAGTTAACGGCTCGCAGGCAGAACCCCTGAGTGACGCAGGTCTCGTTTCGGTTACTCCTGCGCGGTCACGCCGGCATGAAAGCCTGAGTAAACGTAGACCGGAATGCCGATGCCGCCGAGGTCTTGCTCAATCAGCGGGTACACGTCGCTCCACGCCAGGCCGCCTACGCCGGTTGCCAGACGGGGCAGGGCCAGGCTCGCAAACTTTTCCTTGGCGGCCAGCTTTTGCAGGGCCTTGAGGGCGTGGTTCACGGCGGACAGATTCGCGCGCGCCGGCGTGCCACCGTGATGTCCCTCGACCGCTGGCTGCGTGAAAAGACTGACGATCCGTTTGCCGTCGGGCGCCATCCAGCTCCAGAGTTCTCCGGGCTTCGGGTGATAGGTCTGGCAGTAGTGGCGGAAGTCCTTGTACATGGCAGGCCATTTTTCCCGCAACGAATGCGCCAGGCCGTGCGCGAATGGGTCGTTAGGTGCGCAGCCGTGGACCAGCACGGCCGCCTTGGATAACAGCAGGTCGCCCTGCACCTGTTTCAACATGTCAGATCTCCAGTCATCAATTGTTATTACGGCCCCAGAAGCGCTGCATTTCCAGGAAGGTGAACGATGCCGACCAGCTGATCAGCAGAAATCCAGTGAGCGCTTCGGTGCCTGCCATGAAGCGGATCGCGCCTGTCGGCAGCAGGTCACCCAGGCCCAGTGTCGAGTAGACCACGGCCGAGAAATACACCATGTCTAACAAGGTGTTCTGCGCGCCGACGACACTGCTGAGCTCCGGCGCGGAAGCCATGTAGAAATAGCAGACGCCGAAGATCCAGATTTCCGCGACATGCAGGGCCAGGAGACCGAACATCATCAACAGGATCCGGCGGCGCCGCACCCGCGTGTGCATCTTCAGCAGCGCGCGGGTCAGGAAATCCAGCGCCTCGTAGTGCAGCAGAATGCAGGCCAGTACCGCCCCTCCTGTGGCTCCGACGACGGCTAGCGCGTGCGAATTCAGCATCACCTTCGGTTCAGTGCCCGGTGATCTTGGCCGGACGCGCGGCCGGCCGCGCAGGCTCTGGCTGCTGCTCTTCGAACACGTACCAGTCGACGCAGCCGTAGCAGTCCTCGACTCGGGGTTGCGGTACGACCGGGGACTGGACAGGCTTGCACATTACCAGCCTGATATTGGCCGACACCGGCAGCGTGGGCATTTTTACAGGACTTACAACCATAAAAGCATCGTCCCACGGGCAGGGTTATTGCGTATCCGTAGTTGCCGTAACCTGCCGCTGAACAGGGCTACCGCGACCGGGTTGGCTCCACGTTCCGGATCAATCCTAACACCAGCGCGATGATGCAGAAAGCAGCGCCGGCGTAGAAGGTAAACGATGCGCCGAGCTGATCCCACAGCAGTCCCGCCAGCGCGCTGGCGAGCAGCATGGCGAGGCCGCTGACCAGGTTGAAAAAACCGAACGCGGTGCCGCGCAGGTCGGCCGGTGCGGTAGCGGCGACCATGGTCGCCAGCAGGCCCTGGGTAATTGCCATGTGCACGCCCCAGAGAGCGACGCCCACCAGCACGCTGGTCCAATGGCTGCTGCTGGCTAACACCAGGTCGGCGGCAACCAGGACCACGAGTCCCCAGGCCAGCAGCGTGTTGTGGCTCATCTGGTCCGAGAGCCGGCCGAACGGGTAGGCCAGGCCCGAGTACACGAGATTCATCGCCACCATCACCAGCGGCACCAGCGCCACCGGGATGCCGCCTTGCTGAGCACGCAGCACCAGGAAGGCTTCGCTGAACCGTGCCAGCGTAAATACCGCGCCGATTCCGACCACCCACCAGTAGGAAGAACTGAGCCGCCTGAGATTGTCGCGACGAATGGGATTGACGTTCTTCACGCCCTCGTGCCGCGCGGGTTCGTGCACGCTGAAGATCAGCAAGCCAACGGCCAGCACGCCGGGTATGACCGCAACCCAGAAGACCGCCCGGAAATCGTCAGCCCAGAGCAGCATCAGTCCGGTCGCCAGCAGCGGCCCCAGGAACGCGCCAGCCGTATCGAGCGACTGACGCAGACCGAAAGCCGCGCCGCGGACTTCTGCCGGCGCAATATCGGCTAACAGCGCATCGCGCGGTGCGCCACGGATTCCCTTGCCGACGCGATCGAGAAAGCGCGCGCTGAGCACCATCCCGATCGAGCTGGCGATCGCGAACAAGGGCTTGGTGAACGCCCCCAACGCGTAACCCAGCACC
>DAIQQI010000010.1:0-22570 GCA_036786925.1 Steroidobacteraceae bacterium | reverse complement strand
GCCGCTGCTTGAGCGGCGCCGGCAATGGCAGGACCTGCGCCAGCCGGGCGCACACCCAGACGGCATCGTCGAAACGCGGCGACTCGGCGCCAAACTGCTCGGAGAACTCGCCCCAGTGTTTCCGCAGCAGGCCGGCAAGCTGCTGCGCCTCGAGCGGCACCGGCTCCGCCGGCCAGGCCGGGAGAAATTCAATCTCGCCGAGGTTGAGCCCGTCGTCCTGCCGCCAGCTGCGCAGCAACTGAAAGCGCCGCTCCCCCACGCAGCTCAGGCCTAACAAGCCATCGGCGAGAGTGCTGAAATCCACGATGCGCGCGGTGGTGCCGACGTCGGCAGTACTGCCAACCGCGCCGCTCTCGGCACCCTGCTGGATCAACACCACGCCGAACGGCAGGCTCTCGCGCATGCAGCGCCGCACCATGTCGGTGTAGCGTGTTTCAAAGATCCGCAGCGCCAGCTGCCCCTCGGGCAGGAGCACCGAACCCAGCGGAAATAACGGCAACTCAGTCGTCACGGCCCCAGCGCTTGAGCAGTCCGGTGTCGATGCCAATCTGGTCGAGCACCCGCGCCACGATGAAATCGACCAGTTCGTCGACCTTGCGCGGCTTGTTATAGAAGCCGGGGTTGGCCGGCAGGATCAGCGCGCCAGCGCGCGCGAGTTTAAGCATGTTTTCGAGATGGATCACCGAGAACGGCGTTTCACGCGGCACCAGCACCAGGTTGCCGCGCTCCTTGAGCACCACGTCCGCGGCGCGCTCGAGCAGGTTGCCGCTCGCGCCACTGGCGATGTTGGCCAGCGTCGCCATCGTGCAGGGACAGACCACCATGGTGCGCGGCGCGCCCGACCCGCTCGCCACCGGCGAGGTCCACTCCTCGTCGCCGCAAACCCGAATCTGTCCGTCACGCGCGCGAAAGTGCTTGTTGAGGAAACGCGACTGCTCGGCGCTGCGCCCCGGCAGTTTCAGGTCGGTTTCCGATCCGACCACGATCTGCGCGGCCTTGGTGAACAGCAGGAATACTTCGCGATCAGCCTGCACCAGGCATTCGAGCAGCCGCAGGCCGTACTGGACGCCGGAAGCGCCGGTCATCGCGAGAGTAATCGACGGATCCGCAGTACGCGCCATAATGTTAGCCTTCCCTGGCCCTGAGAGCGGCTAACAGTTTGTCATGCAAGCCACCGAAACCGCCATTGCTCATGACAAGCACATGATCGCCTGCGCGCACCGCGGTCAGCAGGCCTGCCAGCAGGGCCTCCACGCTCGCCGCAGTCCGGCCACGCGTGCCCAGGGCGCCGCTGACCTGCGATACGTCCCAGCCAAGATCCGGCGGCGCCAGCAGCCAGACGGCATCAGCTTCGGCAAACGATCCCGCCAAAGTATCCTTGTGCACGCCGAGACGCATGGTGCTGGAGCGCGGCTCCAGCACCGCGATCAGCCGGCCCTGCGCGCCGACGCGCCGGCGCAGCCCGTCGATGGTCGTTGCGATCGCGGTCGGGTGATGCGCGAAGTCGTCATAGACGCTGACACCGGCCGCGGTACCGCGCAGTTCCATCCGCCGCTTGATGCCGCGAAACTCGCCCAGCGCCGCGCAGGCCTGCGCGACCGGGACGCCGGCATGGCGCGCGGCCAGGATCGCGGCCAGTGCATTGTCCACATTGTGCAGGCCTAACATCGACCAGCGCACCCGGCCCAGCTCGCGACCGTCCTCGAGCAGCATGAAATCGCTGCCATCATCCGCCAGCAGGCGGGCCGACAGGCCGCCGGCGGCACCCTGCCCGAAGAACTGCTGCTGCGACCAGCAACCCTGCCTGAGCACGCGCGCGAGGTTGTCATCGGCGGCGTTGCTGATGATCAGCCCGCTGCGCGGCACGATGCGGACCAGGTGGTGAAACTGCCGCTCGATGCTGGCGAGATCCGGATATATGTCGGCGTGGTCGAACTCCAGGTTGTTGAGCACCAGCGTGCGCGGACGGTAATGCACGAACTTCGCGCGCTTGTCGAAAAACGCGGTGTCGTATTCGTCCGCTTCGATGACGAAGAACGGCGCAGCGCCCAGGCGGGCGCTGCTGTCGAAATTGTCGGCGACGCCGCCAATCAGGAATCCGGGATTGAGGCCGGCGAATTCCAGCACCCAGGCTAACAAGCTGGTGGTCGTGGTCTTGCCATGGGTGCCCGCGACCGCCAGCACCCAGCGATCCTGCAACACCGCGCGCGACAGCCATTCGGGCCCGGACACAAAGGGAATCCGGCTCTCGAGCAGCGCTTCCACGACCGGCGTCCCGCGACTCATGACATTGCCGACCACCACCACGTCCGGCGCCGGCGTCAGCTGCGCGGCCTCAAAGCCTTCGACCAGCTCGATGCCCAGCGCGGCAAGCTGCGTGCTCATCGGCGGATAGACGTTGCGGTCGGAGCCCGTGACCTTGTGGCCGGCGGCGCGAGCAATGGCGGCGATCCCGCCCATGAAGGTGCCGCAGATGCCGAGGATGTGGACGTGCACGGCTCAGCCCCCCGCGGCGGGTGCGGCCGCCTGCGGACCTAACAACAGGGCGCCCGCCAGCACCACGAATATTTCCAGCGACAGGACCACCAGGAAGGACAGGCCCAGCGACCGTTCGATCGCCTGCGACACGATCCACGACTTCACGTACACGTCGTAAACCGAAACGACGATCATCACGAGCCCCACCAGACCGCGCAGGCTGGCCATGCTTTCCGGAACCGCAACCGCCGCTAACAACAGCAGCAACACGGCGCTGCTGGTAAACAGCGAAATGCCGAGAATTGCCGTGATGGTTTGCAGGGCGCGCGATGACTGCCCGAACGAGCGCAGCACCAGCGCGTAAGCCGCAGCACTCAGCAGCACCACGAATGGCACGATCACATAGCCGGGGGCGCCCGGCTCGATCTTGAGCGTCTGCAGCTGCGCGAAGCTCGCCGCGAACTGATTGACGCCGATGCCTATGGCCGCCGCAGCGGCCGCAGTCACCGCAAACAGCACGGGCGAGTACGGCAGGTCCGAGGGCAGGCGCCTGCGCCAGAGAATTTCCCAATACAGTTGCAGTGTTTCCAGCATAATCGCGCCGCATTTTGGCACATGAACACACCTCCAACACTGATTGCTGACCTTGGCGCCCTGGACGCGCTGGCGCCGCGCGCCGGCGGCGCCGAGCTATTGGCGCTCGATACCGAGTTCATGCGCGAGAAAACCTATCGCGCCGAGCTTTGCCTGCTGCAACTCGGCGATGCCGAGTGGCAGACCTGCATCGACCCGCTGGCGGTTGACCTTGGGGCAGGAACCGGCTGGTTGCGCGAACGCTGGCAATCGCCGCAGTGCCAGATCGTCATGCACGCGGGCCGCCAGGACCTGGAGGTCCTGGCGCCGTGCCTGGGCATGCCACGCAATGTGTTTGACACTCAGATCGCCGCCGGCCTCACCGGCCTGCCGCCGCAAATCGGTTACGCCGAACTGACCCGCCGCCTGCTCGGCGTGGATCTCAGCAAGGCCGAAACCCGCACCGACTGGGCCCGCCGGCCGCTGAGTGCGGCGCAGATCAGTTATGCGCTGGATGATGTGCGCTACCTGCCGGCGTTGCGCGCCGCCTTGCTAACAAAGTTGCAGGCGCAGGGGCGCGGCGCCTGGCTGGCAGAAGAGCTCGCCGTGTTCGACAACCCGGCGCTGCTGGACGTGCGGCCCGAACTTGCGTGGCAGCGCCTCAAGGGCCTGCAAGGACTCGATCCGTTGCGCATCAAGCTCGCGCAGCAACTCGCCGAGTGGCGCGAAAAACGGGCCATCAACCGCAATCGCCCACGCGGCTGGATTCTCGATGACGGCGTGCTGCGCGCCATGGTGCAGGAGCCGCCACGCGATCTCGAGGCGCTGCGCGCCATCCCGGAGATGCAGCGCGGCATCGTCGATCGGGTCGGTGACGAGTTGCTCGCCCTGATCGCCGGCTGCGACCTGCCGCCGGACCTGCCGCCGCTGCCAAGGCGCACGCGCCCTGATGCCGAATTTGAAGCCCTGGTCCGCAGGCTCGGTGAAGCAACGCGGGCCGCTGCCCAGCGGCTGGAACTGGCCCCCGAAGTGCTGGCGACCCGCAAGGATCTTGAGCAGGTCGCGCGCGGCGATACCGCAGCCGCGCCACTCAATGGCTGGCGGCGCGAGGTGATCGGCCTGAAATTGCTGGCGGCGCGGACCGGCTGAGCCGCCGCCCGGGCTAACGCAGCGCCGCTTCGACCCGCGCGGTCACGTCGGCCAGCGAGCCGATCGCATCCACTTCGCGCAACAGCCCGCGGGCACGGTAGAAGTCCGCCAGCGGCCGGGTGTCACGCTCATAGACGGCGAGGCGCTGTACCACGGTCGCTTCCTCATCGTCCTTGCGCTGGATCAACTTGGGCGTGCTGCACTGCCCGGCGCAGGGCGGCGGTACCGACGGCGGCGCCGTGTAGACGTTGAACACGCGCTGGCAATCAGCGCAGGTGCGGCGCCCGGAAATACGCTTGACCAGGTCGTCGTTAGGTACCTTGAAAAGTATCACGCGATCGAGTGTCAGCTTCAGCTCCGCCAGCATTGCAGCAAATCCCTCGGCCTGCGGCAGGGTGCGCGGGAATCCGTCCAGGATGAAACCCCTTGCGGCATCCGGCTGGCGAATGCGATCGCGCACCATATCGATGACGGTGCCATCGTCGACCAGGTCGCCGCGCGCCATGATGCCCTCGACGCGCAGACCTAACGGCGTGCCGCGCTTGCGATGATCCCGGAACAGGTCACCGGTGGAAATCTGCGGGATGCCCAGCGGCTCAACCAGCCGTTGTGCCTGCGTGCCCTTGCCTGACCCCGGAGGGCCCAGAAAAACGACTCTCATCGGGCGAACTCAGCCGATAACGGCGCAGGCCACGCGCGGGCCGGCATTGCCGCTGGGTTGAGTCGTGAAATCGTCGGGTTTGCCATGCACGATGATCGCCCGGCCTCTGAGTCCCTTCTCGCCCGCCCATTCAAGCGCGCTCAGGTCCACATCCACGCGCGCCACGCCGCTGGCGTTGGCCTTGAGACTGGGCAGGTCACCGCCGTGGCGCACCGGGTCGCCAAACCGTCCGTGGGCGGTGCCGCCTGGATTGAAATGGCCGCCAGCGCTGGATGCATCCGGCGCGGAACAGTCGCCCTTGTCGTGGATATGAAAGCCATGTTCCGACCCCGGCTCCAGGCCCGTGACCTTGGCGCGCAATCGTATTTTGGTACCGTTGCGGGTAATCCGGACCTGGCCGCCGACCGCGCTGCCCGAACGGGCCTGGAGCGACAGCACCATGGAATCGCGGCCCGGACTCGCCGGGATCGCGCAAGCTCCCACCCCCAACATCGCCATCCCAAGAACGGCGGCTCTAACAGCAGACACTGGCATGATGCGTTTCTCTCCTGCAGCCGGAGAGTTTACCCGATGCGGCCGGCAGCGTCTCGCGGCAGCCAATTTCGCGCTGTTGCCGTAAACTCCGGCTACCATGAAAAAGACCGCAAATAAACCCGCCAAACCCCGCAATGCGCTCTACGCCCAGTCGGGCGGCGTGTCCGCCGTTATCAACGCCTCGGCAGCAGGCGTCATCGAAACCGCGCGCAAGTACCCGCGCCAGATCGGCAAGGTCTATGCCGGCCGGCACGGCATCGTCGGCGCCCTGGAAGAGGACCTGATCGATACCAGCCGCGAATCGCGCGCGACCATCCGCGGCCTGCGCTACACGCCCGCCGGCGCGTTCGGCTCGGCGCGCTACAAGCTCAAGGGCATCGACAAGAACCGCGCGGAATACGAACGGCTGATCGAGGTCTTCAAGGCCCACGACATCGGCTATTTCTTCTACAACGGCGGCAACGACTCGATGGACACGGCCCACAAGCTGTCGCAGATCGGTGAGTCGTTAGGTTATCCGATCACCTGCGTGGGCGTGCCCAAGACCGTGGACAACGACCTGCCATTCACCGACTGCTGCCCGGGCTTCGGCTCGGTGGCAAAATACGTCGCGATTTCGACGCTGGAAGCCTCGCTGGACGTCGCCTCGATGGCGCGCACTTCGACCAAGGTGTTTGTCATGGAAGTCATGGGACGGCATGCGGGCTGGATTGCCGCCGCCGGCGGACTCGCCGGCCGCAATGCCAGCGAGCCGCCACACATCATCCTGTTCCCGGAAATTCCCTTCGAGCAGGAAAAATTCCTCGCCCGTGTCAAGCAGTGCGTCACTGATTTCGGCTACTGCGTCATCGTGGTCAGCGAAGGCACGGCGACCGCCGACGGCAAGTTCCTGGCTGACGCCGGCACGCTCGATGCCTTCGGTCACACCCAGCTGGGTGGCGTGGGCCCGGTCATTGCTAACATGGTCAAGCAGGCGCACGGCTACAAATATCACTGGGCGGTCGCGGATTACCTGCAGCGCGCCGCGCGCCACATCGCCTCCAAGGTGGACGTCGAGCAGGCCTACGCGATGGGCAAGGCGGCGGTCGAACTCGCGGTGCAGGGCCGGAACTCGGTAATGCCCACGGTCGTGCGCAAGTCCTCGCGGCCTTACAAATGGACTGTCGGCTCGGTGCCGCTTGCCAAGGTCGCCAACGTCGAGAAGAAAATGCCGCGTGATTACATCACCGCCGACGGCTTCGGCATCACCAGCAAGTGCCGGCTGTATCTTTCGCCCCTGATCGGCGGCGGCGATCCGCCGCCCTACAAGGACGGCCTGCCGGCGTACGTGCGTATCAAGGGCGTCAGCGTGAAGAAGAAACTCCCGCCCTTCAAGGCCTGAGCGGCGGCGCGCGTGGCTAACGAATCCGAATGGATCGATATCGGTTCCGCCGCGGAGCTCGCGGCGAAACCACTGCAGGCGGTCGCAGTCGGCAACAGCCGGATTGCGCTCAGTCACGCCGACGGCGCTTTTGGCGCGGTATCTAACATCTGCAACCACGTCGGCGGACCGCTGGGCGAGGGCCGGCTCGACGGCGAATACCTGGTGTGTCCGTGGCATCAATGGAAATTCCATCGCTGTAGCGGCCAGGGCGAGCCAGGCTATGAAGGCGATCGCGTGCCGCAGTATGCGGTGCGTGTGGCCGATGGCCGGGTACTCGTCAGTGCGAAACCGACCAGCCCGCGGGGCCGCCTGCCGCACAAGGCACATCCGCTGGCCCGCGACCTGGCGCCGTCCAGCGGACCGATCCGCGTTGCCGGCATCTCGACCACCATCATGCAGCCGGGCAATCCGCGTTACTCCACCTCCGAGTCGCTGCTCGAGACTGCGCTGGATCATGCACGCGCCAGTGGCGCCGGCACCGAGTACATCAAGCTGCGCGACCTCAGCTTCCGCGCCTGCGAGGGCTATTACTCGCGCAGCGCACGGGCCTGCACCTGGCCCTGCTCGATCACGCAGAGCGACCCCACCGACCAGCTGGATCGCGTCTATGAAGCCCTGGTGCACTCCGCCGATGTGATCCTGGTTGCGACGCCGATCCGCTGGGGCGCCGCCAGCTCGCTCTACTACAAGATGGCCGAGCGCATGAACTGCATCCAGAACCAGCTAACAACCCACAATCGCGTGCTGATCCAGCGCAAGGTTGCCGGATTCATCATCACCGGCGGCCAGGACAATGTGCAGGCCGTGGCCGGCCAGCAACTGGGGTTTTTCGCCGAACTGGGTTTTGTCTTTCCGCCGTTTCCCTACGTGGCCCACTCGCTCGGCTGGACGGCCGAGAACATGGAACGCAACATCGAGTATGTGCAGAACCACGACGAGCTGCGCGCCGGTACGCGCGCACTGGTCGACCGCTGCGTGCAGACGGCGCGCGAGCTGCGCGCGGGCACCCCCCCGACGGACCCAAAAATGGCGCGCGGCGGCCGCAAGGCCCACGGCACGCCTTAGCTACCTGCGCCAAACGCTGTGCTATTATTCGCGCCCTTTTTGGGGGCGGTCAGGGGCTCGTGCCCGTGGCTTGCAAATAACATAACGTCTTGATCTTTGGGGAGATTTCCTGATGGATGCCAATACCTGGCTGTGGCTCGCGATTGCCGCGGGCGTACTCGCCGTTCTGTACGGCGTGGTTTCAAGTATTTCGATTCTGGCGCTGCCAACCGGCAACGCGCGCATGCAGGAAATCGCCGCGGCGGTGCAGGCTGGCGCCAAGGCCTACCTGAACCGGCAATACACCACCATCGCCATCGTCGGCGTGGTGTTGTTCCTGATCATCGGCTTGACTCCGCTGGGCTGGCCCACGGCAGGCGGTTTTGCGATCGGCGCGATTCTGTCCGGCCTCGCCGGCTATATCGGCATGAACATCTCGGTGCGCGCCAATGTGCGCACCGCCGAAGCAGCTAACACCGGTCTCAACGCGGCCCTGCAGGTGGCCTTCAAGGGCGGCGCCATCACCGGCATGCTGGTCGTTGGCCTGGGTCTGCTCGGTGTCGCGGGCTACTTCATGGCCACCCGCGGTGCTCTCGGCGACGACGGCGCGTTGCACGCGCTGATCGGCCTCGCCTTTGGCGGCTCGCTGATTTCGATCTTCGCGCGTCTCGGCGGCGGCATCTTTACCAAGGGCGCCGACGTCGGTGCCGACCTGGTCGGCAAGGTTGAGGCCGGCATCCCGGAAGATGACCCGCGCAACCCGGCGGTCATCGCCGACAACGTCGGTGACAATGTCGGCGACTGCGCCGGCATGGCGGCCGACCTGTTCGAAACCTATGCGGTCACGCTGGTCGCCACCATGTTGTTAGGCGGGCTGGTGATGAAGGACGCCGGGATCAGCGCGATCCTGTATCCGCTGGCGCTCGGCTCGGCGTCGATCGTCTCGTCCATTATCGGCACGTTCTTTGTCAGCACCAAGGACGGCGGCAAGATCATGAATGCCCTGTACAAGGGCGTCATCGTGGCGGGCATCGTTTCCGCGATCCTGTTCTGGTTCATCACCAAGTCGATCATGCCGGCAGATTTCAATGCGCTGTTTGGCTGCGCACTGATCGGCCTGGGCCTGACCGCGGCGATGATTGTCATCACCGAGTATTACACCGCCACTGAATACAGCCCGGTGCGCAAGATCGCCGAGGCGTCGCAAACCGGCCATGCGACCAACATGATCGCCGGTCTCGGTGTCAGCATGAAATCGACCGCGCTGCCCGTCATCGCGGTGTGCATTGCCATCTGGGGTGCTAACGCGCTACACGGTCTTTATGGCATCGCTATCGCCGCTACGGCGATGCTGTCGCTCACTGGCATGATCGTGGCGCTGGACGCCTACGGCCCGATCACCGACAACGCCGGTGGCATCGCCGAGATGGCGGGCCTCGACAAGAAGGTGCGTAACATCACCGATCCACTGGATGCGGTGGGTAACACCACCAAGGCCGTCACCAAGGGCTATGCCATTGGTTCGGCGGGCCTCGCAGCGCTGGTGCTGTTCGCGGATTACACGCACAACCTCGAAACGCATCTGGCCGAAACGGGTCGCGCGATGGTTGGCTTCTCGCTGTCGGATCCAGCCGTCATCATCGGCCTGTTCATCGGCGGACTGGTGCCGTACCTGTTCGGCGCCATGGCGATGGAAGCCGTGGGTCGGGCCGCAGGCTCGGTGGTCGTCGAAGTGCGCCGCCAGTTCAGGGAAATCAAGGGCATCATGGAAGGCACGGCGAAGCCGGACTATTCCAAGGCCGTCGACCTGCTAACAAAGGCGGCGATCAAGGAAATGATCGTGCCCTCGTTGCTGCCGATCCTGGTGCCGGTGGTCGTGGCCTTCGGCCTCAACGCGCTGATGGGCCCCGGTGAAGGCATCAAGGCGCTCGGCGGCCTGCTGATCGGCACCATCGTGACCGGTCTGTTCGTCGCAATATCCATGTGCACCGGCGGCGGTGCCTGGGATAACGCCAAGAAGTACATCGAAGAAGGTCACTTCGGCGGCAAGGGTTCGGACGCTCACAAGGCGGCCGTGACCGGCGATACCGTCGGCGATCCGTACAAGGACACGGCGGGCCCGGCCATCAACCCCTTGATCAAGATCATCAACATCGTGGCTCTGCTGCTGATCCCGCTGTTGTAAGGATTTCTGCACTTTGGAAACCTGAATAAGCCCGGCTTCGCGCCGGGCTTTTTTTTGAAAGGCGCATCATGAGCAGCGAACGCACAACACGATTTGTCAGCTGGGTAAGCCGGTACATTCCCGATGCGCTGACGGCCTGCATCGTCATGATGGTGCTGTTAGCTCTGGCCGCCTTGCTGCTCGGCAACGCGCCGGCGGCGATCGCCGACGGCTACTACCGCGGCCTGTGGATGTTGCTGCCATTCACAATGCAAATGACACTGATCCTCGTGCTCAGCGCCAGTCTCGCCAGCGCGCCCGCCTTTCGCCGCCTGGCGCAACGGCTTGCTCGCTTGCCCCGTACTGAAGCGCAGCTGTATACGACGGTCATCCTGGTGACCGGCTCGCTGTCGTATCTCTATTGGGCATTGGGGCTCGCCATGGGTACGCTGCTCGTCATCTATTGCGCCCGGGAAGCCGAGCAGCGCGGTATTCGCGCCGACTTCCCCTGCCTGCTCGCGACGTCCCTGGCAGCCCAGTCGCTGTGGCAATTCGGCATGTCGTCGACCGCCGCGCTGCTCATGAACACGCCCGGCCATTTCCTAGAGGCCAGGATAGGCTTGCTGCCACTATCAACCACGATCTGGTCGCCCGCCGCCCTTGTGCTCGAAGTGACGTTTTTGTCGGCGGTGCTCATCACCTGGCGTTTCCTGCGCCCGGCGGAACCGCGACCGATCTCGCAGTTCCCCGACACGCTGAAAGTCATCGAGGAGGAATCCGCGGCGGCGCCGTCCGGGCCCAGGGTCACATTGTCATTTTCGCAAAGACTGGAACGCCATCCTCTGCCATTCCTGATCCTCGCCGCGGCACTGGCCGGGTGGCTCTATTACCACTTCGCCGTCAAGAAAATGAGCGTTGATCTCAATGTCATGAACACGACCCTGTTGCTGGTCGCACTATTGGTCCACCGCAATTCCGCAGCATTGTCACGCGCCTTGCAGACCGCCATTCTGGCTTGCTGGTCCGTCGTGGTGCTGTATCACCTCTATGCCGGCGTGGCGGGTCTCATTCAGTACACGACCCTCGGCACGCAGCTCGCAGTCTGGTTCGCCAGCATTTCAACGCCGCTGAGTTTCACGTTGCTAACAGCAATCGGCGCAACCGTGGTTGCGTTATTTGTTCCCTCCAGCGGCGGCCAGTGGGTGATTCAGGGATTCGTCACGAGCGAGGCCGCCGCCGCCGTGGGCGTGACCGCACAAAAGGGCCTGCTGGCCGTCAGCATAGGCGATCAGATGGGGAATCTGGTGTCACCGTTCTGGGCGGTGGTTGTCGGCGGCATCGCGCGCATCGACTTCCGGCGCTTCATCGGCTATGGGATTGCCTACTCTGTGTTGTGGTTCGTGATTGGCGTGCTGGCGATCACCTTTGTGCCGTCCTGAAGGCCAAGAAGTTCAGTATCGCGCCCGCCGGCCAGGGCAGCGGTTGCATTTTCGAGACGACAGTTGAAACAATTGCCACAGTCGGCCGGTCTGAATCCCTGTCGGCTGGGCCGACAACGTATTTCTCAACCCCTAGGAGACTTCTGATGAATTCAACCAAGACCCTGCTCGCCGCCGCCATCGGCACGCTCATGTTCGCGAACCTGGCCGCTGCTGCAGACATGGCGGGCGCCGACAAGTCGGCCGCGACTGAAAAGTGCTTCGGCGTCGCCAAAGCTGGCAAGAACGATTGCGCCGCCAACGGCCATTCCTGTGCGGGTCAGGCCAAAGCCAACGGTGGTAAGGAATGGATCAAGCTGCCCAAGGGCACCTGCGAGCGCCTGGTCGGCGGTTCGCTGACCGCTCCCAAATAAGGTCCTGCAAGACCTGACATGCCGGTGAGCCGTGAACAGTCACCAGGCCGGCTAACAACCCAGGCCCTCCCGGCGCAAGCCGGGATCGGCCTGCGGGCGGTACATCACGACGAATTCCTGAGCGCGCCACCGGACGTGGGCTGGGTGGAAGCGCACAGCGAAAATTATTTCGCGCTGGGCGGCGCCCAGCCCTGGTACCTCGAGCAGATTCGCAACCGCTATCCGCTGTCACTGCACGGCGTCGGGCTCTCGATCGGCTCGACTGATCCACTGGATGCAACGCATCTCGCGAACTGGCGGCGGCTGATATCCCGGTTCGAGCCGGCGCTGGTGTCCGAGCACCTGTGCTGGAGCAGCGCCGGCGGTATTTTCAGCAACGACCTGCTGCCGCTGCCCTACAGCCGTGAAGCGCTGGAGCACCTGGTGTCGCGTGTCGGCCAGGTGCAGGACGCGCTCGGCCGGCAGCTGCTGATCGAGAACGTGTCGTCGTATCTAGAATTCAAATCGAGCGAAATGCCGGAGTGGGATTTTCTCGCGCAGCTGGCGCAACGTGCCGGCTGCGGCATTTTGCTGGATGTCAACAATATCTATGTCAGCGCCTGCAATCACGGCTTTGACGCGCGCAAGTTCATCGACGCGATGCCGGCAAAAGCCGTCGGTGAAATTCATCTCGCCGGCCACAGCGTCAATCGCATCGACGAGCGGCAGATTCGCATCGACACCCACAGCACCCATGTCTGCGATGCGGTGTGGGATCTTTACGAATACACCATCCACAAGCTGGGCCCCGTGCCGACGCTGATCGAATGGGATCTCGACATCCCGGCGCTGGCGGTGCTGGCAGCGGAAGCCGCGCGCGCCGATCAGCATGCGCGCCTGGCGTTAGCCGCATGATCGTATGTTAGGCGCGCAGCAGAAATCCCTGATTGACGCGCTGCTCGCGCAGCACCCAGGTGCATCGACTGCCCTGTCGGATATCCGTGGCGGCGTTTTTTCGCCCGAGGAACGCCTCGGCATTTACCGCAATAATCTGCGTGAGAATTTCCTCAAGGTCCTGGAGCTGGAATTCCCCGTTGTCCAGCGACTGGTCGGAGCGGATTACTTTCGCCAGACCGCGCGGCAGTTCCTGCAGCAGTCGCCATCGCGCAGCGGCGATCTGTTTCACTGCGGACGGGCGTTTCCGCACTACCTGCGGCAACAGTTTGCTGACAGCGATTACGGCTACCTGCCGGATGTCGCGGCGCTCGAATGGGCCTATCAGGAGGCCATGATCGCCGCTGACGATCCGCGCGTTTTCGATATTGCAGCGCTCGCCCGGCTCGAGCAGGACAGCTACGACCGCCTGCGCCTGCAGGCGCACCCTGCGTTGCGCCTGGTGCGCTCGCCCTATCCCATCGTCGCCATCTGGGCGGCCAATCAACCGGATGCGCCGGGCAATGCGACCATCGATATCGGCCGCGGCGGCGACAACGGCCTGGTCACGCGGGCGCTGCGCTCCACGCAGATCGCTGCCATCGGCGCTGGCGCCGCGACTTTCCTCGGGGCGGTGCTGGAACAACAGCCGCTGGGCGTGGCGCTGGACGCCGCGCTGGCCGCGGATCCGGCCTTTGACGTCGAGGGCGCGCTCGGCCCGTGGATTCAGGCGCGCGTCTTTGTCGGCTGGTCGTTAGCCTGAAGATCAGACCGTGATGGTGCGGTGCTCGGGCGAATTGATCAGCTCGGCACCGGACGCCGTGATCAGCGACAGGTCCTCGAGATGGGCCGTGCCGCCCGCGCCCTGATCGAACACCGGGCAGTCGACCGACAGGATCATCCCTTCTTCGAGCACCGGATCGAACGGCTTGCCGTCGGCACTGCGGCGCGGATCGTCGCCGTGCCACAAACCGACGCTGTGCGGCGTGAAGCCGACCTGCACGTCGAAGTTCTGCTTGCGCAAGGTCTCCTCGCCTAACGCCCGGATCGCGGAGTACGCCATGCCGGGCCGGAGCGCCGCACGAATTTCGTCCCAGCAGATGGCGATGGCGCGCGTCGCGGTCTGCATCCGCTTCGTGGGTTCGCCCATGAACACGGTGCGTGCAAAATCACCGTGGTAATTGTGCAGGCTGGAAACGCAGTCGATCAGGATCGACTGCCCTTCACGCAGCGGTTCATCGTAATCGTCGGAGGTCACGCCATCGACGACCATGAAGACCGGACGCAGGCCGCGCGCCGCGGTCTCGGCGTAGAGGCGCGCGCGCAGGGCGCGGATGCTGCCCAGTTGCCGGGTTGCGCGTGCTGATGCCAAGGCGGCATCGGCATTGGCCTGCGCGGTCAGGCGCATCAGCTGCAGCTCGGCAGGCGATTTGACACGCCGGATCCGCCGCAGCGTGTCCTCGGCGTTGCGCACCCCGGCAATCGGCAACGCAGCTAACAAGGAAGCCTCGGCAACGTCGCCATCGATGCCGATGGTCCCGCCACGAACCGCCAGCGACTGCAGCGCCTTGCGCAGGGCCATGGCCGCGTCCGCCGAAAACGGCTGGGTCCCCTCGGTCGCCGCGCGGCGCGCGCGCTCGCGCGGCAGCAGCGCCTGCTCGTCGACGACGCGAAACATGCGCGCGGGCGCTGCCGCACCGTTCGGCCCCTGGCCGGTAAACAGGAATGGCTGCACGGTTTGCGGCAGCTGTTCCTCGGCGAGGCCGTAGTAGTAGGAGAACTGGCCCATGACCAGCGCCACCGGCGCCTTGGGGTCCGCGCTGAGGACCGCGTACGCCGAGCCCGTTGCGCCCATGCGCTCGAGCAGCGGCCAGTGGTTGGTCAGATAGGAGATGTTGGCGGGTCGTCCCACGACAACCGCCGCCAGGCCCTCACGGCGCAACACCTCGGTGGCGCGGGCCCGATTCAACAGCGGGTTGTTATGCAGAAAATCGAGATTGACCGGCACTGGCGTCTTCATGCCGGCTTCTTACCACGGCGGACGGGCGCCGCGAAACAAAAACCTGCGTGAGTCAGGCGGCTGCGGACAACGGCTGCGCCTTGGCGATCACATTGCCCTGCACAAAATCGACACCCATGCGGCGCGCATAGTCGAGCGACGCATTGTCTTCGACGCCCTCGGCGATCACCCTGAAATTCAGCGTGCGGGCGAGTTTGATCATCGCCGCCACCAGCGCCTGGTTGACCGAATCGCGTGCCAGGTTGCGGGTGAACGAATTGTCGATCTTGAGGAAATCGAGTGGCAGGTTCTTCAGGTTCGAGAATGACCCGACGCCCGACCCAAAGTCATCGAGTGCGAAGCGGCAGCCCATGCCATGCAGCACACTCGCGAAGCGGCGGGCGTGCTCGAGGTTGGCAATGGCCGCGGACTCGGTCATCTCGAAACACAGCTGCGACGGCGCGACGCCGGAACGATCCAGGCATTCCACGACGAATTCCAGGAAGCTGACATCGCCGAGGGTCTGGCCGGACACGTTCAGCGTGACGCAACGCGAGCCTGGCACCGACAACGCGCCGTTGCCCAGCATCGTGATGGTCGACTTCACAACCCAGCGATCAATGCTGGGCATGAGCCGATAGCGTTCGGCAGCCGCCAGAAAATCGCGCGGCTGCCACAGGATGCCGTTCTCGTCACGCAGCCGCAGCAATACTTCCATTGCGGGACCGTCGGCACTGGCCACGACCGCCGGCACGATCGGCTGCTGGTACAACTCAAAGGTCTCATCGCGCAGCGCCGCTTGCAGTTTCTGCAGCCACTGGATATCGCCGCTGCGACGCGCGACCGCCTCCTCCTGCGCGGAGTAAACCGAGACGTTGCCCGAGCCCTGGCTCTTGGCCATGTAACAGGCGCTGTCCGCCGCGGCCAGCGACTCCTCGACGCTGCCGCTCTCGCGCCCCAGCTCGAGCAAACCGATGCTGGCGCCGATGTTGAATACTTTTTCCTTCCAGATGAACCGGTACTCAGCGATGGCGCGGCACACGTCGTGCGCAATCTGATGCGCCTTGTCGAGCGGGCAACCGACTAACAGCAGGCCGAATTCATCGCCGCCGAGCCGCGCGACCGTGTCGGAATCGCGCACCGCCTCGCGCAACAGCTTGGACACTTCGCGCAGCAGCGCGTCTCCCGCCAGGTGGCCACTGGTGTCGTTGACGGCCTTGAAGCGATCCAGATCGATGTAGCACAGGACATGCGTGCCGTCGCCGCGCCTGGCGGTGGTCACGGCCTCATCGACGCGCCGTTCAAACTCGCGCCGGTTGACCAGGCCGGTCAACGCATCATGCGTTGCCTGGTAGGACATCTGCCGCGCGATACCCCGCAGCTCGGTCACATCATGCAGCAGCAGCACCGCGCCGATGGTCGTGCGCGCCGCATTGCGCAGCGGCGCAGCCGATATTTCCACCGTGCGCTCGGTGCCGTCCTTGCGCGCCACCGTCACCGCGCGCCGTCCCAGCGTTACCGGTTGTCCGGATGCAACCGCGCGCATGATTGGATCGAGCAGATTGCGGCCTTCGTGATCGTCCACCAGGCCTAACAGCCGTTCGATGCTGTGACCGACCGCCAGGCTGGCCGACGAACCTAACAGTCGTTCGCCCGCCGGGTTGACGTATTCGATCCTGCCGGCCGTGTCGGTGGTGACGATGGCCTCGGCGATCGATTCCAGCGTCAGGCGGTCGGGGCTGTCATCATCGACACCCGCCGGGGGCACCACCAGCGCCTCGGCCTCCTCGGCACCGAGCGCCGCTTCTGCGGCCAGCTCCAGCTGTTCGGCATCCAGCAGGCGATCCGCGTCGTAGTCTTCAGCAGGCAGATGCCACGCAACCTCTGCGGCTGCCTGCGGCTGGCGCAGCGCATCCGCGTCTTGCTCGTCATACACCGCGGCAGCACCAGCCGGCGCGTGCAGCGCCGGCAGTTGTGCGGTGGGCAGGACCTCGACGCCGGTCAGCAACAACGCCGTTCCGCCGTCCCAGTCGATATGGCGCACATTCAGTTCCAGGCGGCTGAACTGAGCCTGGAAGCCCACGATCTCCACCTCGAAGCGTTCGGCGGCGGTCTCGGAGCGCAGGTGCCGGCGCAGCGTGTCCTGCAGGAATTCACCGAATTCCGGCGCCACCAGTTCATCCAGTGCGCGACCCGTCAGCTCACCGCGATCGACGCCGATCAGCGATGCGAACTGGCTGTTAGCAAACAGAATCGCGTCGCGATGCACCACGACGATTTCGTGCACGCGGTCCGCCAGCTCGCCAAACAACTCGGTGTGACTGACCGGCTGTGGCGGGGCGGAACCGTGGCGGCTCAGCAGCTGGTTGACGTCCGTCTTGATGGACAGCACCGCCGGGTCGGTGGTTTCGACCCAGACGCGGCCCGACAGGTCGCCACTCGCCTGGCCGACGATACGATGCAGTTGCTTTGTTAGCTCATCGACCGTCCGCAGCGCGCGGCGGTGTCGGCGGTTGCGGATCAGCAGCCAGACGGCAACGATGGCGAGCAGCAGACAGGTCAAGCCCAGTGCGGTCATTTCGAGGCCTGTTTCCTGTTTTTGTTTTTATATGTCACGGCAGGCGCCGGGGCAGTGCTGCAGCTTAGCGGAGGCGCGCCATGGCCATGCTCGCGATTGACCATATGACGAAATTGGCTTGTGGCAGCGGCAGAAACGCTTAAACTTGGCGCGCCGCAGTGATGGCAGAATAAGTTCAATCGGGAGCAGGCATGACTTGGCAGCAGAGTGCGCGTGAACAGATGATCCAGCAACAGGTGCGGGCCTGGGACGTGCTGGATCCCGAGGTTCTCTCGGTCCTCGCCCAGGTGCCGCGCGAACGGTTTGTGCCCGAATCCCAGGCGGCGCTTGCATTTGCAGATGTTGCACTGCCGTTGCCCGAAGGCCAACACATGCTTGCGCCCAAACTGGTGGGCCGCATTCTGCAGGCATTGTCGTTGCGCCGCCGCGACCGCGTGCTTGAAGTCGGCACCGGATCCGGTTTTCTGACCGCCTGCCTGGCCCGCATGGCCGGACCGGTACGCAGCCTGGAAATACGCCCGCTGTTAGCCGAGCGCGCCCGCCTTGCCCTGGCGGGCCTGAGCACCGGGCCGGTCGAAGTCGTGACCGCGGACGCGTTTGCCCACGATAGTCTGCGCGGCGACTGGGATGTCATCGTGCTCACCGGATCCCTGCCCCGCTACGACACGCGTTTCGAGCGCCTGTTAGCTCCGGGCGGCCGTTTGTTCGCGGTCGTGGGCACGACGCCACTGATGACGGCACGGCTGATCACGCGTGGCGCTGATGCTTTTGCGGCCGAGGACCTGTTCGAGACCGACATCGATCCGCTCACGAACGCGCCCGGCACCGATAAATTCAGCTTCTGAGCCATGCCCGCCGAGCTGACGCCAACGCAGTTGAAGGCCCTGTGGGATCAGGGGCAGAAGCCCTGTGTGCTGGACGTGCGCGAGGACTGGGAACTGGCCATCGCCAGGCTCGACCCCGTGGTTCATATCCCCATGAATCAAATCCCGGAACGGCTCGCCGAGTTGCCGAAGGCGGGACCCATCGTGGTGCTGTGCCGCTCAGGTGGCCGATCGATGCAGGTGGCGCGCTTTCTGGAACGTAACGGCTATACCGAGGTCGCTAATCTGTCTGGCGGGATCCTCGCCTGGCACGAACAGGTAGACTCCCGTATCGCGGTCTACTGAGCTGGCTTGGCAAGGGCCGCTGGCCTGTGATATGGTGATATACAACACTAGATGAGGCAGGATTTTAGTATGAAACACTGGATGGCTTTCACTGTTGGGGCCCTGGTTTGCTCGGCGGCGGCGCAGGCGGATGACCTGATGTCTGTATACGAGCGCGCGCTCAGCTCGGACCCGCAGATTCGCGAGGCGGACGCCAACCGGCTGGCGGCCCGCGAAGCCAAGCCACAGGCGATCGCAGAAGTGCTGCCGAATATCACCGGCTTCGGTCAGTACTCCAGAGTGGACCGCTCTGGCACGACGCTGGTTGGCCAGAACAACGTCAATTCGTCGACCGACACGCGCGACAAGCTCTACTCGCTGACCTTGCGGCAGACAATATTCTCCTGGAGCGACTGGGTGGGCCTGCACAAGGCCAATAAGCAGGTCGCGCAGGCCGAGGCCGATTACCAATCGGCGCAGCAGGAACTGGTGTCGCGCGTCGCCGAACGTTATTTCGATGTGCTCGCCGCGCAGGACACGGTCGATGCGCAGTCCGCGGCCCTGCAGGCTATTGCCCGCCAGCTCGAGCAGGCTGACAAGCGCTTCGAAGTCGGCCTGATTGCCATCACCGATGTCCAGGAAGCCAAGGCCGCGCGCGACAACGCGGCGGCGGGCGTCATCGCTGCCAAGCGTGCGCTGGCGAGCGCCGAAGAGCGCATGCGTGAAGTGGTCGGCGAGAAGCCGGAGAACCTGGCGAAGCCCGGTGATGCGTTGCCTTTGAAGGCGCCCGAGCCTGCGGACGAAGCCAGGTGGGTCGAGACCTCGATGAACCAGAATCTCGCTCTGGCCTCGAGCCGCCTGGCTGCGGACATTGCGCGCGACAACGTGCGCGCGTCTTTCGGCTCGCACCTGCCGAACCTGGACCTGGTTGCACAGCGTGGCAAGTTCAATTCCAACGGCACGCCTAACGTCAACACCGACAGCACGACGACGCAGTACCAGCTGCAGTTGAATGTGCCGGTATTCGCCGGCGGCGGCACGCAGTCGAGGGTGCGCCAGAGCGAATACCAGTGGCAGGCCGCCCGGGAGCGCCTGGTGCGCGTATCGCGTCAGACCGAACTCGCGGCGCGCGATGCCTACCTCGGCGTCATCAGCGAAATTTCACGCGTGAATGCGCTGCGCCAGGCGCTGGAGTCCAGCCAGACGGCGCTCAAGGCCACGGAAGCGGGCTACGAAGTCGGTACCCGCACCGCGGTCGATGTGCTGGATGCACGCAAGAACCTGGTGCAGGCGCAAACCAATTACTCGCGCAGCCGCTACGACTACATTTTGAACGTGATCAAGCTGCATGCGGCCGCCGGCGACCTCAGCCGGCAGAATCTGCAGGAGATCAATGGCTGGCTGGAGGCAAGCCCGCCGAAGTAATCACCGGCGCCAGCAGCGCGAGCAATCGCGCCAGCGCGCCGCGATTGGTTTCAATGAATGCCTGGCCGCGCTGCCCGAGAGCGCGCCGCTGCTGTTCATCCGTCAGCAGGCGCGCCAGCTCGTTGCGCAGTTGCCCGGCATCATGCACGACCCGGGCCGCGTCACTCGCGATCATCTGCGCGGCAATGTCTTCGGCGTTGAAGTTGTTAGGTCCGGTGAGCACCGGGACACCCAGCGCGGCCGGCTCGAGCAGGTTGTGGCCGCCGATCGGCACCAGGCTGCCACCGACAAAGGCCACGTCGGCGGCGCCATAAAACGCCTGCAGTTCGCCCAGCGTATCGATCAGCAGCACTTCGGTATCCGCCGCAACCGGCGCACCGGACGAGCGGGTCACATAGCGCACCTGCTCGCGTTGCAACCACGCCGCGACTTCCGCGAATCGATTCGGGTGCCTCGGCACCATGATGAGCAGCGCATCGGTCACGGTAGTGCGCAGTTTGCGCTGCGCAGCTAACAGAATCTGTTCCTCGCCGGCGTGCGTGCTGCCGGCGACCCAGGCCGGGCGGCTGCCCACATAGCGCTGGCGCAGCAGCCGCGCGTCCGCGCGGATGGCTTCGGACACTGACAAATCAAACTTGATGTTGCCGGTCACGTGAGTGCGACTGGTGTTAGCTCCGATGGACTTGAAACGCTCGGCGTCCTGGGCGCTCTGCGCCGCGATGACGATGCCATGCGACAGGGTTTCGCGAAACAGTCCCGCCAGCACCCGGTAGCGGCCGACCGACCTGGGCGAAATACGCGCGCTGGCCAGCACCAGCGGCACTTTGCGCCGGCCACATTCGTGATAGAGGTTCGGCCACAATTCGGTTTCCAGGATGACGGCGACGCGCGGATTGATCGCACGGAAGAAGCGCCGCACCGGACCCACCAGGTCATACGGCACGAAACGCACATCGACGCTGGCGCCAAACAGCCGGCGCGCGTGCTCCGCTCCGGTGGGCGTCACCGTCGTCAGCACCAGCGGAATCGCCGGGTACATGGTCACCAGCTCGCGAATCAGTACCGACGCTGCCTGGACTTCACCGACGGACACCGCGTGCACCCAGATCGATGGCCCGTTCGCGACCGGTTCGCCAAAGCCGAACCGCTGCCCCATGCCGCGCAGGTAACTGCGATCGCGAACGCCGCGCCACAGCATTGCCAGCACCATGAGCGGCGCAAGCAGGTAACTCAGGAAGATGTACAGAAATCGCATGTCAGACCGGGGCCGCGGTCCGGTAGCCTGCTAACAGCGAATGCCAGTCGGGTTCCGAAAAGCGGCCGGGCGGCAACACGTCGGTGACCTTGTCGATCGAGCGTCGCAGGCGCACCAGATTCGAGTCGCACCAGATACCGCGCCGATGATGCAAATGCCCGCGATCAAAATCGATCAGGTAGGCCTCGCCGTCGTCGCGCAGCAGGATGTTGTGCGCATTGAGATCGGCATGAAACACCAGCGCATCGTGGAAGCGCCGGATGCAACGGCCGACCGCGACCCACACCGGCAGCGACACGGACCCCGCAGCTAACAACTGCGCCAGGGACTGCGTGCCGGTGAGGCGCCGGGTCAGCAGATCGCAGCTGTACCAGCTGCCGTGCCGCTGGTAGCGGGCGGCAACCGGCTCGGGCACCGGCAGCCCCCGGCCGTGCAGCAGATGCAGCAGCGACCACTCGCGAAACGCCCGGGTATCTTCCGCGCCGGAAAACCAATAGCGATCGCGGATCAGTCTGGCGACCAGGCCGCCGCGGCGGTAATGCCGCAGGACCAGCTCATCCTTCCCTGCCAGCACGAAAAAGGCCGTGCCGCGGCCCTGCGCCTCACCCTGCACGGCGCCGCGGTTGTGCCACCATGCCGGATCAAACCAGTCGGCCGTCAAATTGCCGCCCCAGGCGGCCTCGTATAGCATGGCGCCGCCTTCGATGGCCGCTCGTTGAGCTGCTGGTCCCGCTGCAATTGGATGGCGCAAACGCCCCTCTAACAAAAATGCTGTTACCGCTTACTGAGCCGCCGCGCAGCGTCTGCCTGCTGCGCCTTTCCGCCATCGGCGATACCTGCCACGTGGTGCCACTGCTGCGTGCGCTGCAGGGTGCCTGGCCCGCTTGCCGCTTTACCTGGGTCATCGGTCGCATCGAAGAACGACTGATGCGCCTGCTGCCCGGCGTGGAGTTTATCACCGTCGACAAGCGTGCTGGCTGGCGTTCCATGATCGCCCTGCGACGAGCCTGCGCGCAGCGCGAATTCGACGTGCTGTTGCATCTGCAGCTGGCATTGCGCGCCAGCCTGTATGCGACACAGATTCCGGCGCGCATCCGGCTTGGCTTTGATCGCGTCCGGGCTCGCGAAGGCCAATGGCTGTTCAGTAATGCGCAAATCCCGGCCGCGACGCATGAGCATGTGCTTGACAGCTTCCTGGGGTTTGCGCGTGCGTTAGGTGTCGACCCGGGCACGCCGCGCTGGAACCTGGCGCTGCCCGCCGACACGCTGGCCTATGCCAGCCGGCTCATGCCCGATCCCGCAGCCGCGCAACGGACGCTGGTGATCAGCGCCTGCTCGAGCCACGCGGGCCGCAACTGGCGCGCCGTGGCGCGCG
>DAIQQI010000172.1:0-7006 GCA_036786925.1 Steroidobacteraceae bacterium | reverse complement strand
GGCGTGACGCCCGAAGGCGAAGTGCTGGGCGCGGTCAGCATGGTGGAAATGGCGCTCGACGGGCTGCGCGAACTCGGCATCATCGATCTCAACGATGAACGGCGCGCCGCGATGGTGTCGAATCTGTTAGTCGTGCTGTGCGCGGAGAGTGAGGCGCAGCCGGTGATCAACGCCGGAACGCTGTATCAGTAGGCGTCAGGCGGCATGGCCAGCCCCGACAAGAAACCTCTGCTGCTGCGGCTCGATCCTGCGGTCGCGAACGCCATCGAGGCGCTCGCGGCGCAGGAGCTGCGCAGCGTCAATGGGCAGATCGAATGGCTGCTGCGCGAGGCGCTGGCGCGTCGCGGCCGCGAGGTTCAAACAACCACGCGCACGCAGAAGCGCTAGGCCGCCGCCGCCCCACTGCTAGAACAAATAGCTCGGCTCGGCCACCGGCGCGGAGCGCACCACCCAGGCGAGCGCCACGCCTAACAAGGCGACGATGATGAGCGCGAGCCACAGGCGCGAGCCGGCAATGCCCTCGCCCGCCGCCACCTGGTCGGCGGACTTGCGGCCGGTAAGCATCGGCCGGATGAGGTTTTCCCGTTTCAACAGCAGATGCGCCAGCACCACCAGCACGTGCAGGCCGATGAACACCAGCATGATTTCCGCGATTTCCTCGTGCCAGCCGGTCACCGCGCGCGATGTCGCCGTGGCCACGTACCCCGCCAGCGGGCCATACTCGAACACATCGGCATCGCTCGAAAACAGGCCGGTGCAGGCCTGGCCTAACAGCAGGCCGAGCAGTACCAGCACCGAGAGCGCGCCGAGCGGATTGTGACCGGCGGTCGGGGCAGCGCGCCCTGCTAACAAGCTGGCGACATAGCGCCAGATCGTGCCCGGGCCGCGCACGAACTGCGAGAAGCGCGCGTGCCGCGTGCCGACGAAGCCCCAGGCGAGGCGCGCGACCACCAGCACGAAGGTGCAATAGCCGAGCCAGGTGTGCAGTTGAAACCAGTCGCCGGGCAATTTGCGCGTCGCCCAGGCGCCGGCCACCGTCAGCACCAGCAGCCAGTGCGTCACGCGTACCCACAGGTCCCAGACCAGCACCTGCCCCGTTTGCGGCGCCGCCGTGTTGTTAGCTTCCGTGCCGCTGGTTGTATTCGATGAAGTAGTCATCCGGATCCCATATTGAGAGTGAAGTCATTTTGAGCTGCTGGCCCGTGGCGCCGCGCACCTCGAAGGTATGCGGCGGCGCGTGAATGCGCGCACCAAATGCCAGGGCCCGCTGGTGCACGGCCGCGACGTCATCGCCCTGCATGACGAAGACGATGTCGCCAATACCCAGGCGCTCGCGGCGTGGCGGAGCCGGCAGGCCGGGCTCGGTGAATTGCAGCAGGCCGATCATGCCGACCACCGGGTCGGCCGCCTGCATGATGATAAGGCGGGTCCTGTCGCCCGCCTTGCCCGCGGCCAGGCCAACGCCCGACAGGACGATCTCGTCGTCATACCAGACCTTGAGGCCCAGCACGTCGCGATAGAAGTCGCGGGAACGATCCAGCGACCGCACAATCAAAGTCGTTCGTTTCACCAGAGTGGGCATGGGCACAAAGAATACCAGCAGAGCTTGAATTCCTTGACCCATCCCGACCAAAATCGCGGCCCCCGGAACCCTGGTCGCTCACGCAGCAAAAGAACATGCTTAAAACTGACGGTCTGATCAAACAATATGGCGCGCTAACCGCCGTCGACGGCGTGAGCTTTTCAGCCACCGCTGGCGAGGTGCTCGGTTTCCTGGGCCCCAACGGGGCCGGCAAATCAACCACGATGCGCATGATCGCGGGCTTCGTGACACCGACCGCCGGCACCGCCAGCATCTGTGGTCACGACATCCAGTCCGACCCCATCGCGGCCAAGCAACAGCTCGGCTACCTGCCGGAAGGCGCGCCGGGTTACGGCGAAATGACGGTCGAAAGCTTCCTGCGCTTTGTCGCCGACCTGCGCGGCCTGACGCGCGAGCGCCGCGTGGCGCGACTGCGCGAAGTGACCGCGCGCTTGCAGCTCGCCGATGTCGCAGGCCAGACACTCGACACCCTGTCGAAGGGATTCCGGCGTCGCGTCGGACTCGCGCAGGCGATCCTGCATGACCCGCCGGTGCTGATCCTCGATGAACCGACCGACGGCCTCGACCCGAATCAAAAACACGAGGTGCGTGGCCTGATCGCGGAAATGGCGCGCAACAAGCTGGTGGTCATATCGACGCACATCCTCGAAGAGGTCGATGCGGTGTGCACGCGCGCGATCATCATCGCGCGCGGCAGGATTGTCGCCGACGAAACCCCGCAGGGACTCGCCGCGCAGTCGCGTTATCACCGTGCGATCAGCCTGCGGCTGCAGGACCGCGGCGATACCGAACGCGCCCGCAGCGCACTGGCCGCGCTGCCCGGCGTCAGCGAGATCGAAGCGTCGGCCGAGGATGGACGCATCACGGTGATCCCGGCGCGCGATCAGGAACTCGCGCCCGCGGTCAATCGCGCGCTGGATCAGATGGGACTTCGTTTGCGTTCGCTCGCGATCGAAGCGGGTCGCCTGGATGATGTCTTTCGCCGGATCACCGCATGAACCACATTCGCAGTATTTTTCGTCGTGAACTGGGCAGCTATTTCGCCACGCCACTGGCGTACGTGTTCGTGCTCATTTTCCTGGTGGCCGCCAGCGCCATGGCGTTTCAACTCGGGCGCCTGTTCGAACGCGGCCAGGCGGACCTGCAGCCGTTCTTCACGTTTCATCCGTGGCTGTACCTGTTGTTAGTACCCGCCGTTGCGATGCGGCTCTGGGCGGAGGAGCGCCGCAGCGGCACGATCGAGCTGCTGCTGACGCAACCGATCACGCTGTGGCAGGCCGTGATGGGCAAGTTTCTCGCGGCCTGGGCTTTCATGGGCATCGCGCTGGCGCTGACTTTTCCGATCTGGATCACGATCAACTACCTCGGTGACCCGGACAACGGCGCGATTGCCACCGCGTACTTCGGCAGCCTGCTGATGGCAGGTGGCTTTCTCGCCGTCGGCAGCTGCATGTCGGCGCTGACCCGCAACCAGGTGGTCGCTTTCGTGTTAGCCGTGGCGGTGTGCTTTGTGCTGCTGCTGATCGGTTATCCGGCGGTGCTGGATGCGGTGTCGGGCTGGGCGCCGCGCCTGCTGATCGATACGCTCGCATCGCTGTCCTTCTACACGCATTTCGAGTCGCTGCAGAAGGGCGTCATCGATCTGCGCGACGTGCTGTTCTACCTGCTGCTGATCGGCTTCTTTCTGGCAGCGACCTGCGTGGTGCTGGATGCGCGCCGGGGTGCCGTATGAAGCGCGCGCCACTCAACGCACTCGGCCTGGTGCTGCTCGGCGTGCTGTTCATCGGCCTCATCGCACTCGCCAACCGCGGCCTGCGCGGCGCGCGCATGGACCTGACAGCTAACAAGCTGTATACGCTGGCGCCCGGCAGCCGCAGCATCGTCGGCAATCTCAAGGAGCCGGTGAACCTGTACTTCTATTTCAGCAGCAAGGCCGCCGAACAGTTTCCGCCGATCAAGAATTACGCGGTGCGCGTCCAGGAGTTCCTGCAGGAGCTGGCGGCGCGCAGCAATGGCAAGTTGCGCCTGCAGGTGATCGACCCGGAACCGTCGTCCGAGGATGAGGATCGCGCCAGCGAAGCGGGCCTGCGGGCGCTGCCAATCGGCGCCGGCGGCGAGACGCTCTATTTTGGTCTCGCGGCCACCAACGCGACCGACGGCAAGGCGAACATCGAGTTCTTCGACTACCAGAAAGAACGCTTTCTGGAATATGACGTCGTCAAGCTGATCCAGCAGCTGGCGACGCCGAAGAAAGCCGTGGTCGGCTGGCTGACGGGCCTGCCGATGGCCGGCAGCTTCGACCCGCAGGCCGGCCGGCCCACGGACCCCTGGGTGATTCTGGAGCAGGCGCAGCAGCAATACGACGTGCGCATGCTGGACGGCAAGCTCACGCAGATCGAACCCGCGGTCGACGTGCTGGTGATCGTGCATCCGAAGAACCTGCCGCCGCCCGCGCTGCTCGCGATCGACCAGTTTGCGCTGCGTGGCGGCCGGATCCTGCTGTTTGTCGACCCGAGCGCCGAGGGCGACACCGAAGGCGTCGAGCCCGGCAATCCGTTAGGCGCGATGGGCGTCGACCGCAAGTCGAATTTCGCACCGCTGCTGGCAGCCTGGGGCGTGGACTTCGACAACACGAAGGTCCTGGGCGACCGCGGGCTGGGCCTGTCGGTCACGGTGCGCCAGGGGGCGGCACCGACAAGGCATATCGGCGTCATCGGCTTGCGCGATCCCAACCTCACTCGCGAAGACGTCGTGACCGGCGGACTGCACAGCATCATCCTGTACTCCGCCGGCGTCATCAAACCCGCCAGGGGCGCCACGACCCGGTTCGAACCGCTGCTGCGCTCCAGCATGGATGCCGCGTTGTTAGGTGGCGAGAAATTCCAGATGCTGATGGACCCGGCGGTGCTGCTGGATGGATTCAAGCCGCAGGGGCAGTTCAGCATCGCGGCGCGCGTTTCCGGGCCGGTCAACAGCGCCTTCCCGGGCCAGGCGCCGCTCAAGACCTCGAGCAAGCCGCTCAATGCGATCATCGTCGCCGATTCCGACCTGCTGCAGGATTTCCTGTGGCTCGAGTCCAATTCGCTGTTCGGGCAGCGCGTCGTCACCCCGACTGCTAACAATGGCGATTTCGTGCTGAACTCGCTGGAAAACCTCGCGGGCAGCAACGATCTGATCAGCCTGCGCGGCCGTGGCAGCTATTCACGCCCCTTCGACCGCGTCGAGGACCTGCGCCGCAGCGCCGAATCCCGTTTCCGGGACCAGGAACAGCGTCTTGATGCCGAGCTTGCCACTACGGAACAGAAACTCGCCGAGCTGCAATCCCGTCGCAGCGATCAGGCCGCTACCATCCTGAGTGCCGAGCAAAAGGCCGAGCTCGATCGCTTCGGCGCCGAGCGCAGCCGCATCCGCCGCGAGTTGCGCACGGTGAAACTTGACCTGAACCGCGACATCGAAGCGCTTGGCCGCAACGTCAAGCTGTTCAACATCGTGGCCTGGCCGCTGCTGGTGGCAGGGCTGGCGCTGCTGTATCCCGCCTGGCGCAAACGGCGCAATGCGGCGATCCGCATGCTGGAACAGGGCCGCACCGGCGGCACGCAGGCGCCATGAATCACCGCGCGCTGGTCTGGCTCGCCGTCGCCGCCGCGGTCGTGGCGCTGGCCGCAGTCTGGGTCGACCGGGGACAGGCCGGCCGCTCGTTCGCCGGGCAATCCGGCAAGCTGTGGCCCGAGCTCGCGGCCCAGCTCAACCAGATTGAACAAATCCGCATCTCGCGCGGCGACGGCAGCCTGGTCACCCTGCAACGCACGCCGGCGGGCTGGCAGGTCAAGGAGCGAAGCTACGCTGCCGATGCCGGCAAAATCCGCAAGTTGCTGCTCGACCTGATGGCGCTGGAAATTCTCGAGGAGAAGACCAGCGACCCGCAACGCTATGCGGTGTTAGGTATCGACGCGCCGACGACGCCGGCGGCGGCGGGGACCCTGGTGGAACTGTTTGTCGCCGGCAAGACCGGCGCCCCACCGGCATTTGCGCTGGTTGCCGGAAAATCGGCGGGCAGCCGCGAGATTTACGCGCGCCGCGCGGCTGACCGGCCCGGCCTGCTGCTGCGTCCGGCGCCGGTGATCGATGCGACGCCCGCGCGCTGGCTGGACACGGCGCTGATCGACATCAAGCCGGGCGAGATCCGGCAGCTGCAGGCGACCCCGGCCAGCGGCGCCGCCTGGACCCTCGGCCGCGCCGCCGCCAGCGACGCCGGCCTGACGCTGGATCGCGGCACGGCCAGGACCGCGCCGTCGCCCGACCAGAACGTCGTCACCGGATTGTTAGGTAGCTTCACCAGCCTCGCTTTTGAGGACGTACGGGCTGGCGCGACGCCTCCCGCCCCGGCGCTCGAGCGGCTGCAGCTGCAGACATTTGACGGGCTGACGCTTGATATCGCGGGCCTGCATGCAGGCGACAAGCGCTGGGTACGGATCGAGGCTGCAACCGGCACGGGCGCGGCTGCCGGCGCCGCGGAACGCATCCGGCAGCTGGTAACCGGTCACGAATTCGAAATCCCGGCCTGGAAATACGACGCGATTTTCCGGAAACGCGACGAAATTGCGCCGCCGGCGCCCCGCAGCTAACGCCCAATATTGGGTTACAATGGCCGGATGAAATTCGACATTTTCTCGCAGCCCCTGTCTGCGCTCTCCGCCGATTGCCTCGTTGCCGGCGTGCACGACAACGGCGTGCTCGGCAGCCATGCCACTGCGATCGACAAGGCCAGCGGCGGCGCCCTGTCGCGGCTGCTGAAACGCGGCGACCATGCGCTGCGGCTCGGCGAAACCGCGCTGTTAGGCGACCTGCCCGGGATCAAGTCACCCCGGGTGCTGCTGGTCGGCCAGGGCTCGAGCACCGCGCTGTCACGGCGCAACTGGCGCAAGGCCGTCGCGCAGGCCACGGTCGCCCTGAGCCGCCTGCGAGTGGCCAGCGTCGCGTTCGCCCTGGAACGTCCCGCGGGCCGCGATCTGGACGACTACCTGCACGCGCGCGGCTTCGCCGACGCGGTCGGTGCGGCCCTGTACCAGGTCAACGACCAGAAAACCGCCAAGAAACCGCATTTCAACCGCCCCGCGCATGTGCTGTTAGGTCCGGTGCGCGCCACGGCGGCGTGAATGCGCGACTGCAGGGGGACGAGGTGGCCAGGTTCCCGCACGCCGATATCTGCATAGCCGTGGCCAAGGTCGCGACCTTCATGCTGTCGTGCGATCACCGCGTCGTCGATGGCGCGGCCGGCGCGCAGTTCCTCGCCACACTGCGGAAACTGGTCGAGCACCCGGACACACTGTAGTCCGGTCGGTCAGCGGTCACCGTCACCGCACTTTTCTCCGACGCAAGAAAAGAGGCCGGCTTGCGCCGGCC
>DAIQQI010000171.1:0-7015 GCA_036786925.1 Steroidobacteraceae bacterium | reverse complement strand
GATGTCGCGCAGCCAGGAGAAGAGATCCCCCTGCACGAAACGGACCTTGGCCTGGGGCGACACATCCAGCCAGGTCGCGGCACGTTCCGGATTCAGCTGCGCATCCTCGACCACTTCCTGGCCCAGGATGTCGCGATAGAAGAGCAGCGAGCGATCGATATCGTAGGTGACGCTAACAGCGCGCAGCAGTATCGACTGCGTGGGCTTTTCGGGCGCCGGCGCCGGCACCGGCGCCGTTGACGCAGCAGGTGGTGCGGCGCCGTTGGTAAAGCCGGCAGCCAATGACAGGATCGTAAGCAGAATTCTGGCGTGCATAGTATGTCCACACTAGCATTTCCAGTAGCTCATGTGCTGTTAGCAATCCCGACCCCGGCCGCAGCGTGGCGCCTGCGCTACAGCTACTGCGACGTGCCGGGACACCTGCCGAGTGGCACGCGGCATTGCGTGGCTTCTGGCCACGGTTTTTTCCTCAGGCAGGGTATTCCTACGGCTTTCCCGGACAAATATTGCTCCGAGGCCGGCGAATACGCGGCAACTGCGGCCGGCGGAACGTTTATTCTTGCCACCCGGAGATCAGCCGCAGCAACTGCAACAGGAGTCGTCCATGGCCGGCGTGAAATATCCCGCGTTCGATACGCTCAGCCTGCATGCGGGCGCGCAACCCGACCCCGCCACCGGCGCGCGTGCGACTCCGATCTACCAGACTGCGTCGTTCGTCTTCACCGATTCCGACCACGCGGCCTCGCTGTTCAACATTGAACGCACCGGCCACGTGTACTCGCGGCTGAGCAATCCCACCAACGCGGTACTCGAGGAGCGCATCACGGCGCTCGAAGATGGCGTTGGCGCGATCGCCACGGCGAGCGGCCAGGCGGCGCTGCACCTGGCGATCGCGACGCTGATGGGCGCGGGCTCACACATCGTCGCGTCGCGCTCGCTGTACGGCGGCTCGCACAACCTGCTGGCCTATACGCTGCCGCGCTTCGGCATCGAGGCCACGTTCGTCGATCCGCGCGATCCGGAGGCATTTCGCGCCGCGATCCGGCCGGACACCCGCCTGCTGTTCGGCGAGACTCTCGGCAACCCGGGCCTCGAGGTGCTCAACATCCCAGCGATCGCGGCGGTGGCGCACGCGGCGGGCCTGCCGCTGTTAGTCGATTCCACGTTCACGACGCCGTACCTGATGAAGCCCTTCGAACTCGGCGCTGACCTGATCCTGCATTCGGCAACCAAGTTCCTCAGCGGACACGGCATCGTGATCGGCGGCCTGCTGGTCGATGGCGGCCGTTTCGACTGGGAGGCCTCGGGCAAATTCCCCACGCTGACGGAACCCTATGCCGGTTTCCACGGGCTGGTGTTCTCCGAGGAATTCGGCCCGAGCGCGTTCATCACGCGTGCGCGCAAGGAAGGTCTGCGCGACCTGGGCGCCTGCATGAGCCCGACCACCGCGTTTCACATCCTGCAGGGCATCGAGACCCTGTCGCTGCGGATGCAGCGCCATGTCGACAATACGCGCCGCATCGTCGTGTTCCTGCGCACGCACCCGCAGGTCGCGCAAGTTGGCTATCCGGAACTCGAAGGCCATCCCGATCGCGCGCTGGCCGCCACGTTGCTGCCGCGCGGCTGTGGCGCCGTTTTCAGTTTCGATCTGCGCGGTGGCCGCGCCGCCGGCGTGGCCTTCGTCGATGCGCTCACCCTGTTCTCGCATCTCGCCAATGTCGGCGACGCCAAGTCGCTGGTGATCCACCCGGCGAGCACCACGCACCACCGCATGGATGCTGCGGCGCTCAAGGCCGCCGGCATCGGCGAGGGCACGATCCGGCTCTCGGTCGGACTCGAGGACATCGACGACCTGATCGACGACCTCAGTCAGGGACTGCGCGCGGCCGCCAAGCTAACAGAGGTCAAGTCGTGAAGATCGAGGTCGGCGGCAACAGCGCATATTGCTATACAAATGGCCGCGCCATCGACGCGGCGAAGAAAAGCGTCGTGTTCATCCACGGCTCCGGCATGGACCACACCGTGTGGACGCTGCCGGCGCGGCATTTCGCGCGCCACGGCCGCAATGTCGTTGCCGTGGACCTGCCGGGTCATGGCCGCAGCGCCGGTCCCGGCAAACAGAGCATCGAGGAACTGGCCGACTGGATCGTCGCGCTGCTGGCTGCGCTCAAGATCGAACAGGCGGCGCTGGCCGGTCACAGCCTCGGTAGCCTCGTGGCCCTCGATGCGGCCGCGCGGCATCCTGCGCGCGTTCGCGCGTTAGCTCTGGTTGGCAGCACTGCGCCGATGCCGGTTTCCGACGCGATACTCGCCGACTCCGCCGCCAATCGTCACTCGGCGTTCGACATGCTGACGCAGTGGGGCTACAGCAAGCGGCACCAGTACGGCGGCAACAGCAATCCCGGCATCTGGATGGTGGGTGCAACCTTGCGCTTGTTCGAGCGTTCAAAACCCGGCGTGCTGGGCGCGGATATGCAGGCCTGCAACGCATATACGAAAGGCCTGGAGCGTGCCGCGTTAGTACGCTGCCCGGTGCTGATGGTGCTCGGCGCGGAGGACCGGCTAACACCGCCGCGGTCCAGCAAGGCGTTGATCAACGCGTTGCCGGCACCCGATGTGCGCATCCTCCCGGGTTCAGGGCACACGCTGATGACGGAAGCGCCCAACCTGTTGCTGGATGCGCTGAAGACCGTGTTGTAGGAATGCCGGAGGAACGTATATGAGAGTTGAACGATGAACGGACGTGTGGCGCTGGTCACCGGCGGCGGCCGGGGGATCGGGCGCGAGGCGGCGCTGCTGCTGTCGGCAGCAGGAGCGCGTGTGATGGTGGCGGCGCGCAGCGCGACGGAACTGGCGGCCGTTGGCCTCGAATATGTGGTGGCCGACCTCGGCACCGCCGCGGGTTGCGCCACCGCCGTTGCCGAGACCGAACGCCGACTCGGGCCGATCGATTTGTTAGTCGTGAACCACGGCATCGGCTCAGCGCACGAGCGCCTGGTGTGGGAGCAGGATCCCGAGGTCTGGCGCGAGACCATGCGCATCAACCTCGACGGTCCGTTCGAGCTAACACGGCTGACGGTCGGCGGCATGTGCAAGCGCGGCTTCGGCCGGCTGGTATTCACCAGCTCGACGGCCGGCGAGAAAGCCGAACGCTCCGGCAGCGCGTACACCGCCTCCAAGCATGGGGTGATCGGGCTCGCACGCGCGGTGGCCCAGGACGCCGGGCCATTCGGAGTCACATCCAACGCCGTACTGCCGGGCTGGGTGCGAACGGCGATGGCCGAACGCTCCGCGAAGACGGACGCCGAACGGCGCGGCATCAGCGTTGAGCAGGTGTGGCGCGAGCGCGCCGCCATTTACCCGCAGAACCGTGTCCTGGAGCCACGCGAAGTCGCGCAGGTGATTGCGTTCCTGTGCAGCGACGCTGCGGGTGGCGTGAACGGCGAAGCGATCACCGTGGCGCTCGGCGGCGTGTGGTAGGCGCTCGGCGTAGCCGCAACGGAAACCAGACGATTGGCTTTGGTACACGAAGGCCGCCCACCGCGGTTTTGCGCTGCCGGAAACCCATTCCAGAGCCTGCAATATTGTCGGAAAACTTTACACATATCGGTCCGTCAAGAACGTGGGATAACGTAAGTGATTGATTTTTAATGAATAACGTGGTTGGCACGGTTTATGTATCAATAGTTTTGTTACGCCACACTCGGCGTGTTTGCGACGGAACCCGATAATGAGAATCTTCACACGGTTGACTCTGGCCGCCTTGTTGCTAACTGGCTCGGCTGCAGCGCCGGCAGCGGTCATCATTGCGACCAGCACCTATTACAACAGCGGCTTGGGCACCCTTCTGGATACTAACGGCCCTACCGATCCGTTCCCGTGCGCGAATGTCGGCTGTGGCGACAGTACGGTTAGCTATCCGACAGCACCTAATCTCAGCGCAGCATCGGCGCAGCTTGGCACCTGGCTGACGAATGCGGCGCCAACCGGTGGCACGTGGACGGGCCCGTCCGCGGTCATTCCCGATACTTGGGCTGTGAACACTGAGACAGCGATTGTCTACGGGATAGATGCCGGCCTGGGTCTCACGAACCTGACTTTGAGTCTCGGTGTCGACAACGGAATTTTTGTCTGGGTGGATGGCGTCTATCGCTTTGGCGCTCGCGCCGCTGGCGGCGCGTCTCCTAATGAGTATGTGTTGTCGCTGGCCGATATGAGCGCTGGCACGCACTACATTCAAATCATGCGCGAAGACCATGGCGGTGGCACGGGCTATTACTACAGCTTGAGCGGTTCCATCGTCCAAAGCGTTCCGGAACCCGCCACGCTTGGCCTGTTAGGTCTGGGCCTGGTTGGCGTCGGTTTTGCCCGCAAGCGCAAAGCTGCCACGGGTTAACTGCCTCCACTTCACGTCAAGATCGGGGCTCCTTCGGGGGCCCTTTTCTTTTGTTAGCGCGTCTGGTGAAGCGATGTCCCCCGGACATTTTTCGGCAGTCGGGGTGGAAGGAAAGGGAACCCGATGATTGATTCCGGTTGGTGAGGGTCACTAACAACCGCCAACCGCTTGATCGTGTTTTGCGCCGCAGCAAACCCAGCCCAGGCATTAGTTTGTTGTCGGAAAACTTTACACTTTCTCGTTGGACGGGCAGCGCCAGCACACATATCTTTTAGCCAAATTCTTTTTTTATCAGAGAGTTACGTTTCGGCGAACGTCTAATGGCCCAAATATTGCTGCATTAAGTTGTAGAAGGGTCAACGGAGGAGGCACCATGAAAAAACTATCTGCAATTCTGGCTTTCGGCTTATTGGCTGGGGCGATGGACGCGAACGCAGCGCCTTACTTTTGGACAGACTGGTCAGGGTCCGATCTCGACACAGGCGCGGGCTTTCAGGGTCAAGGAACCATTACCACGGGCACCGCCACCATCAATGTGACCTACACCAACGCTCGCGGTGTGGGCTTTTATCAGTCAAGTGGCGGTACCGACTACTACACAGGCGGCGCCGGTTCGACATCACCGTATACCAGCACTCAAGTCGATAACCGCCCCACCGGCACTGACATTATTGCGTTGCAGTTCGCGGGTAGTCAGACGCTGCAATTTTCAGAGGCGATCGCCAATCCCGTGTTCGCTTTTGTCAGCCTCAATGGCAACGGCTACGCATTTGACCAGGATTTCGAAATACTCAGCCTGGGTGGCGTGGATGGAAACGCCTGCGGCTATTGGGGCTGCGGCGGGGCTTCCCGCGTGGTTGTACCCCTGTCCGGCGGTGGATTTGAATACCAGCTCAACAGCAACAATGTTGGAGGCAGTGAACCGCACGGCGTGATCCGGTTTCTGGGTACCTTTAGCACGCTGACCTGGCGAAGTTCAACCAATGAGTTTTGGAACGGATTTACGGTCGGCGTGCAGGGAACCGCGGTCGAGGTTTGCACTGAAAATCCGACAGCGCCGGGATGTGACGGGAACAACAATAACAATGTCCCGGAGCCGGCCACGCTCGGGCTGTTAGGCCTTGGGCTGGCCGGAGTTGGCTTCGCCCGCAAGCGCAAAGCTGCATCGGTCTAACGCTCTCCACTTCACGTCAAGATCAGGGCTCCTTCGGGGGCCCTTTTCTTTTGTGTCGCATGACGAGTTGACGGCCCGATGTTTTCCATCGGCAGGTGGCGTAGCGGCTAAGGAAAACCAACCATCAGTGACCGGTCTCCCGTTCGCGCGCCTTGGCCAGCTGGCGCGCGATCAATTGCAATGCACCGACGCGGGCTGATTCCAGGCGCAGCGGCGCGGCGCTGATCGCCGCTTCCAGCAGGTAAGTCCAGACCCGCGGCTCATCGTGCCAGCGCGGCCGCACCAGCGCCGGCAGCCAGTCGGGCAGGACATCGACCGCCGCGAGGCGCATGCCCTGCAGCTGCTGCACCGTGCCGCTGCACATGCCGAGCGTCACCGTCGCGGCGAGCGGCCGATGCCGCGCGAGGTGCCAGCCGAGATTCACGGTGAGCCGCGCCAGCTGCCGGCCGGCCGCGTCATCTAACAAAACGGCGCCGGCATCCCGCTGCTGGCGCGGCGCAGAGTCACGCACCGCTGCGGCGGCGATCGACTCCCAGGTTGCGCTGTTAGCAAACTCGGCATCGGTCAGCGCGCAGGGACAGGCGCTGAGCTGCGCCGCGGCTGCGTCATCCAGCGCCAGCCACAGCGCGCGATTGTCCGCGAGCAGCGCCGCGCCCGGCGTTGCCGCCTCGCCTTGCCGCGCCAGTGCGCGCAACAAGTGAATGGTCTTGAGATTCACGATCTGCAGCTCGGCCAGCAGATCCAGCCCGAACCAGCCGCCTGCTCCATCGCCACCCAGCTGCCGGGCGGCATCCGGCGTTACGCGGCTCCCGGCCGCTGTTTTTGCCTCAAACATGGCATTCCTCCTGCTTTCCGGCACAAATACTGCGCCCAGGGCTCTTGTCAGGGGTTTTCAGATTTGGGATATTTTTACCAAATTTGAAAAACAATGCCAGCAGGGAAATGAGCCATGAGAATCACCGACGACCGCTACAGCCGCGACACCGCGCGCATGGACCTCGCAATCCGCCTGATCCGGCTGGAGGCGCGCACCCGCACCATCCGCCGCTGGACCGGCCTGAGCGACGATCGCATCCGCAAGCTGTATCGAAGTTACCTGCGCGACAGCAAGTCTTCGGTCCGGCGTCATCGCGGCAAGTCACCGCAGCGCTCCAGCGTCTTCCTCGGCACCGGGCGCGCTGCGCGCCATGCCACGGCGCTGGCATCGCTGCTGTCGGCGATCGGCGCATTGCCGGCGCTGGCTAACAAAGACCGTGGCGGCAGGCCAGCCCTGTCAGGCGACCTGGTGTGCGACGCCTATGAAGCGTATTGCTCGCTGCTGCCGTCCCGCGAGATCGGCTTCGAGCACGCGATCCTGTTGGCCTCGGCGCTGAGCACGGGCCGCGACCTGCGGCTGGCCGGTTGCCGGTTTTCTGCCAGCAACTCTTCGATTTTACGGATCAGCG
>DAIQQI010000170.1:0-7022 GCA_036786925.1 Steroidobacteraceae bacterium | reverse complement strand
GCGCTTTCTCGGTCGGTGTGCCGCCGGGCGTGACGGTCTTGGCGCGCGCAACCGGCCGCCAGGGCGGGGCGCTGGAGCGTTGCGGAAATTCCGGATCGCGCTTGCTCATAGTCTTGCGGCCCAGTGTATCCCGCGGCGCAGAATTTCATGAAATACCGGCAGCTTCCAGGCGCCACGCTCGACTGCCGGGTATTCCGCCATCAGCGGCTGCATGTCGTAATGTCCGCGGCAGTGACCGAGCGTGCAGTACAGCACTTCGCCATTGCCATGGCGGTGCGTGTACAGCACGAGCTGGCGGTCGCCGCGCGACCAGTCTGATTCGGTGAAGCCGGGCGCCGCACCGGCATAGCGCGTGTGCAGCAGCGCGTGGTTGTCGCCATGGTATTCGCACAGGTAGAGCTCATCGTCGGCGTCGAACGTCTGCAGTCCGCGCACCAGCGGATGCTCCGGATCGCTGATGTCGACGCGGTAGGGCGCGATGGCCGGATGCGCAATGAACTGGCTGCCTAACATGCGCATGAAATCCGGCGCCGAGCGCGGCGCTTCCCAGGCCTTGTGCTCGCGCGCCCATTGCAGGACCGAATTCGTGCCATGCAGCGCGAACCAGCGGCCGCCGCGCTCCAGGAACCGCTGCAATGCGGACTGGCCGCCGGCGTCCGGCAGGACGTTGCAGGTGTAGGTGATCAGCATGTCGGCGCCGTCGAACGCGGAGGCCTCACGGTAGTCTTCGACCACGCGCACCCGCAGGCGGCTGTGCTCGGCCAGCAGTTTCAGCAGTTCGAGGCGGGCGTAGTCGAAGTCGTGATACTTGCCGCCGCAGACCAGCAGAACATTGACGCGAGGAGCCAGTGCCATCGAAGCCTAGAGCTGTACGCGTTTGGTAAAGCCATTGTCCGCGATGATGTTAGCTCCCGTGATCAGGCTGGCCGCGGGACTGGCGGTGAAAACAATGACGCGCGCGATTTCATCCAGCCCGCCCATGCGGCCGTTGGGGAACTGCTTGATGGCCCAGTCGTAGAACTTGGCCTGCGTGCCCTTGATGACTTCCCAGGCGCCGCCTTCGAAGAAGATCGGGCCCGGCGAGACGGTGTTGACGCGAATGCCCTTGCGGCCGACGAACTGCGACAGCTGCTTGCCGTAGGTGATCAGCGCTGCCTTCATCGCGTTGTACGCCATCGGCGCGGCGAAGGTTTCAACGGCATTGGTGGAGCCGATGATGACGATCGAACCATTGCCGGACTTTTCCAGGTAGGGCATCAGGGTTTCGCAGCCGCGCACCGTGTGCAGCACGTCGATTTCGAAATTGCGATGCCAGTTCTTCTCGCTGTCCATGCCGCCGCCCGCGCTGACGCCCGGGATGAAGATGTCGCAGCCGCCAAGTGCATCGGCGGTTTTCGTAAGCCAGGCCATGTAGGCCTCGCCATCGCGAACATTGACCGGGTCGCCGACGCAGGTGACGCCCTTGCCACGAATCGACTTGACGGCTTCCTCGACTTCCTCGGGCGAGCGGGCGCACAGCCCGATATCCGCTCCCTCAGTCGCGAGCAGTTCTGCGACGGCCCGGCCAATGCCCTTGGTGGCACCGGTGATGATGACTTTCTTGCCGCGCAGTCCGAGGTCCATGCCCGCTACTCCTGTTTTTGCAGCTGAAAATTATACAGCCGCGACCCAAATACAAACAGTCATGACTGTTTTTTTACTGCACCGTCAGAGCGTTATCGATCAGGATCTCGGTGCCGTTGACATGGCGGGATTCGTCCGACGCCAGATACACCACCAGGTTCGCGACGTCCTCCGGCTTGCCGAGCCCGCCCGGCAGCTGCTCGTAGGCGCTCATCTCCATGCCCAGCTGCTTGGAAGCGCTCGCGACCATCGGTGTTTCGATCGCGCCGGCGTGGATCGAATTGCAGCGGATGTTGTACTTGTTCATCTGGCAATGAACCGCGATGGCCTTGGTCATGGACCGCACCGCGCCCTTGGCGGCGCTGTAGGCATAAAACACCGGGTAGCCGAGGTGCGTCGCCGTCGAGCACATGTTGATGATGGCGCCGCCGCCCGAGGCCTTGATCAGCGGTATGCCGTACTTGCAGGCCAGGAACACGCTTTCGGTCATGATGCTCAAGTGCCGGCGAAATTGCTCCAGCGTGGTGTTTTCGGGGTCGCCGATCTGCACCATGCCGGCATTGTTCACCAGCACGTGCAAGCCGCCAAAGTGGGACTTGGTAGCCGCATAGACTTCCTGCCAGCGCGACTCGCTGGACACATCCTGGGTCATGAAGCGCGCGCAACCCGGGTGCTGTTTGTTCAAAGCCGCTTCCAGTTCGCGGCCTCCCGCTTCATTGATGTCCGTGATCATGACGCGTGCGCCCTCCCGGGCCAGAGCAATGGCGTCCGCCTTGCCCAGTCCCGATGCCGCGCCTGTTACCAATGCCACTTTGCCTGTCAGCCGACCCATATTGATGCCCTCGGACGTGTGCCATTCTGGCGGTGTGAAACCCAGGGCAACTTAACAGTCAGGCTCGCCGGTTTCAATCAGCTTTGACTTTTTCCGACAGCGCCGACATTCTGTCCGCCGACCGGGAACCTCAGGGACCAGCATGACGAATCAGGTGGATACCAATGGCGGCGGCACGGCCGATAAGGAGCCGCGGGGCTGGCAGGCGCAGAAAAGCGCCTCGACCCGCAAGCTGATCATCGAGTCGGCGATCAAGTGCTTTGTCGACCTCGGTTACTCGCGCACCACGACCACGGAAATCGCCAAGCGGGCCGGGCTGTCGCGCGGCGCGATGCTGCATCATTTTCCTTCCAAGGTCGAAATCGTGAAGGCTGCGGTCGAGTACCTGCATGCGAAACGCCTGCGCGCTTTTTCCAAATCCATGGCGAAGTCGCCGCAGGACGGCGACCAGGTGCAGCAGGGTGTCGAGAACTACTGGGCCCACGTCAAACACCCGCTGTTCGTCGCCTTTTTCGAACTCGCCGTTGCGGCACGCACCGATCGTGAACTGGCCCAGATCCTGCGCCCGGCGCAGGAGGCGTTCGAAGAGGAGTGGCAAAAAGCCTGTCTCGATATTTTCCCGCAATGGCGCGGCAAGGGGCAGCGCTTCGACCTGGCCTTCGACTTGTCGCGCTATGTGCTGGAGGGAATGGCTATCAGCTTCCTGACGCACAAGGAAACCGAGCGCGACAAGCGCGTGGTCAAGTTTCTCGGCGAGAAGCTGCGCGAACTCGTTGCGCAGCCTCGTTAGGGGTCCGGGTTCAAATGAACATGTTGCCCACCGACCGCGAGTTGTTTCAGCAGGCCTGGGTGGTCCGCGACCTCGAGGCGGCTGCGCGACGCTGGTCCGATACCTGCGGCATCGGGCCTTTCTTCGTGGCGAATTACACCGCGAACCGCTTTACCGAGGTCGAGTATCGGGGGCAGCCTGCCGAACTCTCGATGCGCACCGCGATCTGTTATGCCGGCAACGTCCAGGTGGAGTTGATCGAACCGGCGATGGACTCGGGCTGCTGTTACCGCGACACCGTGCCCGCGGGCGCCGAGGGCTTTCACCACATCTGTTTCTGGACGCACAACCTGGATGCGGACATCGCGCACTACGCGCGCCAGGGTTGTGTCGTTGCTAACAGGGCGCGCATCAAGGGCGGCCCGCGATTTGCCTACGTCGATGCGACCAGTACCCTGGGGTGCATGATCGAACTGCTCGAGCACAGCGAGCCGCTGGCGGCGCTGTTCGGCCGTTGGCGCGAGCAGTGCTCCAAGTGGCGTGGCGGCGAGCTGATCGTCCGGCTTTAGTCCGCCAGCGGGAATCGCGCCCGTACGCGACAGCCTGCGCCGGGTGCGCTGTCGATTTCGCAGCTGCCGCCCTCGAACTCCACCTGGTCCTGAATGCTGGCAAGGCCGAAGCCCCTGGCATCGGGTTGGCCGAGCAGCCGCGGATCGAAACCCTGGCCGGCGTCGCGCACTTCGATCTCGACATTGCCGCTGTGCTCGCGCACTGTCACTGTCGCACTCCTGGCGCCAGAGTGTTTCGCGACGTTCAGCAATAGCTCGTGCACCACGCGCGTCACGATCGCGGCGCGCGCCGGTGCGACCGATTGAAGCAGTTCTTGCGCATCGAAGCTGATGCTGAGTCCATGTCTTGCACGCATCCGCTCAATGGTATGTTCAAGTGCCGCGCGCAGATCCTGCGTGCCCAGGGATTCCAGCGTCAGGTCATCGGCGACGCTGCGCACGCTCTGGCGCATGTCGACGACGAGCTGACTGCATTCGCGCAGCGATTCCGCCACTGACGCGTCGGTGGCCGTGGCCGGCGAGTCGCGCAGTATGTCTTCAATGCGCGCGAGTGCCTTATCGACGCCCATGCGCAACTCGGCTGCGAACCGCTGGCGTGCAGACAGCTGCTTGGCGGCCACCTGTCGAGATACTTCGAGCAGCCGCCGATTGAGCGAGCGCCATTCGTTGAGGGCAATACTCAGCATCATGGTCGTGACCAGCAGCATGACCAGGAATAGTTGCAACGGCAGGATCGCTTCCGGGTACACCTGCGCGCCGGGCACGAGGGCCGATGGCCTGATGTGATTCGCCAGGAATGTCACATATAACGTAAGCGAGCCTGTCAGGGTGACGACCGTGCTCGGGTGGTAGCGGGTCGCCACCCAGAGCGTGATCGGGAAGAGCAGATACGGCAGATGAAGATCCGGGGCAAGACGCTCACCGGCAAATGCCAATTCGATCAATGCAACGGCGACTAACGCCAATGCCGCCAACTCAAGACTTGATCCGGGACTTTCAACTGGCGGGATCTCAGCGCGTATCCACCAGATCAGCACCGGTGCGCCAGTCGCAAGTACGCCGAGTAAATCGGTGATGTACCAATTCCACACGCTCTCCCTAAATGGCAGATCCGAGACCTCTCGAAGCCATGTTGCTCCCAGGATCGCGCCGAGCAGCAACGTGCCAAGGATGGATGCGAGCAGGAACATGGACGTTCTGGTAGCGGGCGCGACGTTTCCGGCTACCCGGCGGTAGGCGAGCGCGAGGAGCAGCGCGGTCATCGTGACGATAAGCGCGTACGAAAATTCCAGCAGCACTTCCTGGACGTTCGCGTAGGCTGGCCAGAAATATGCAATGCTTATCAGGCCCTCGACAAGCACCGCGGCTGTTAGCATCGCGATCCAGCGCCGAGTCGGTGTAATGACCAGGAACGCCGCAAGCATGCCCACGGGTGGCCACACGCCGGAGTATTCGCCCCTCGGCTCGCTGATGACATACCCGAGCGTCACCGCCAGTCCGTGTATACCGCCATAGATCATCAGCGCCCGGCCATTTCCGGCGCTGATGGTCTCGACCAGGCGACGGTAGGCCCCCAGCATCTAGGTGGCTAACGCAGGCAGAGTCACGCAGACCAGGCAGCCCTGGCCGGGCGATGAGACTACATCGATCGTCCCCCTAACAACTTCGACCTGGCCCTTGAGGCTGAACAGGCCGGGCATGCCGGTTGTATAGCTGCTTTGCCAGCTCGCCGCATCCCAGCCGACACCCTGATCCCGCACCTGCAGTTCGATAACGCCATCAGTCTCACGCAACGACATCTCTGCCTCGCGGACCTGCGCATGCCGTGCCACGTTGCCAAGCAGCTCGCGGGCGCAACGATACAGCAGCTGCCGCCGTGGCATCGGCAGCGGATCGATCCTGCCTGATGAGTGAAAGCTAACGTGCAGATTGTCGTGGCTCTGGCTGCGCTCGATCAGGTTCTGCAGTGCGCTTACCAGCCCGAGGTCCTTGAGCCCGGGCGGATGCAGCTCGGCCAGCAGGCGTCGCGTGGATTTGTGCGCGTCCAGCGCCAGCTGCCGGCAGGTTTCGAGTCTATCGGCGAGCGTGCGGTCCAGCTGCGGCAAGCGCAGTGCGCCGCGTATCGAGAGCGACAGCGCCGTCAAAGTCTGGCCCACGCCGTCGTGCAGCAGTATGCCAGCAGCCAGTTGACCGGCATCTTCCGCGGTGTAGAGCCGTTGGCTGTTCTCGAGCAGCCGCGTTTGCAGTTGGCGGTAGTCATGCCGGGTCATCGTGATCAGCAGCGCCGCAGAAAGCAGCATGATCAGGAATATCTGCAGCCCCAGGGTTTTCGTCGCCGAGGTCCCCGCCGGCGTGGCGAACTCCCCGAACCCCCGGGCGTGCAGCAGCGCAGCGCCAATAGCGAGCGCGGCACAGGCGACAAAACTGACCCTTGGCCGGAATCGCAACGAAATCCAGATCACGGGCGGGAACAGCAGATAATTGACTGATCCATTTGCGGGACTGGTCGCGGACAAGAACACGTAGGCCGTGACCACCAGCAGCGTGAGAAATGCTAACAGCAGCTCCCACTGCGGGCCGTCGGAACGGCCGGCGTGGCCGCGCGCATTGAAGTCTAACGCAAGTGCCAGCGGTGCGATCGCGAGCGCGCCCAGCAGCGGCGCAGCCAGGGCGGTTTGGATTGTGATCCAATGGTCGAGCGCCAGGCGTCCGATTATCTCGGTGCGCAATACGGCGCCGCCGGCAACCGCGACGAATACGATGAATACTCCCCGGAGTATCAGCTCGGTTGCGGGAGGGTGCCGCTGCCGCATCCAAATCCGGAACAAGCTGCCGCCGAGGAACGCTTCGCTGGTGGTGGTCAGCGCCAGCAGTGCGTCCGCCATGATGGAGTGATCCGCTCCCCAGACGCCGCCAGCGATGAATCTGCTGGTCACGAACTCCGCGATGGTGGCGGCTGGCAGCAGCCACGCCCATGTGCCGACCGCACTCGAACAGATGGCGGCACCGAGCAGTCCTGCGGGCAGCCACAGCACCGGCTCCACCGCCCCCGCAGGCGTGGTCGCGGCTCCAAGCCAAACGCAAAGTGCATGCAGCGGCGCATACGCGAGCGCCAGCCGCGGTCCGCTTTGCAACAAAAGTTCAGCCAGCCTCGGAGTGCGAGTATCCAATGCGCTTGTGTCCTGCCCGAATGCGCAATGTTACCGAAGCTTCAGGTCAGTTATCGATG
>DAIQQI010000447.1:0-2126 GCA_036786925.1 Steroidobacteraceae bacterium | reverse complement strand
AGGCGGTCACCGCGCGGATTTCAGGGCTGGTGATGTCGATGTTCGCTTCCGCCTGCGCATGCGCCGCCGGCACGATGGCGTTCAGCACCCGCTCGAGCGCCAGCAACGGCAGGTCCGACACGCCCAGCGGCTGCCCGCTGCGCGGTATGGTGGCGCCGCCCGGGGGTGGCGCGGCCTTGCTGCCGCCGGTCACTTCGTTGATGACCTTGTCCGCGGCCTGCTCGACTGCGGCGGCCGGGAAGTACACGTTGATTGTCACGCAAGCGGCAACCGCCAGACTTGCGAGGCCTATCTGCCAGCGAGCATATTTTTTCATCATGTTTCTCATTGTGGGCCTAACGGATGAATCTATCCTGAACGAGTGACTGGAAGTTTAACAATGCGCAGCGGTTTGCGCGCTATTTCCTGATTTCGATGTTCTTGCCGCTGTCTTTCATGGCATCGCTGATCTGCCCCACCAGGGCCGGCCAGTTCACCCGGCCGGCGTTGCCGACGATGTCGATATGCGGCAGGCCTTTCCCTTGCAGGATGTAGTAGCCGATGCCGGCCCTTTCAATACCCGACATGTTGCAGGTCTCGTTAGCAAGCTGGCAACGGATGCCGATGCGATCATAGTCATATTCGTCAAAGAACTGTAGCAAGCCCGATTGCAGCTTCGAGAAGCCGCCGCCGCCACTGTTGCCAATGTCGGAGAGGGTGCCGACCGCCTTGGCGCTGATACGGTGCGGGCCCTTGTCGCCTCGCGGGGTGCCGAGCGCGGCATCGAATTTCACCGGCGACCAGTTGAACAGCTCCATGTCGCGGATCTCACCCTCGAGGTGACCGGTGATCGAGCCAATCGAGAACGTGTCGGTCACCATGGCGAGATCGAGATTCTCGAGCTTTATATCCGCAAAGAATCGCGGCCAGGGACCTAACGGATCCTGCAGCTTCATGTTGCTGCCGACAATTCGTCCCGCGAAAACCTGGGCCACCACATCGCCGCTGAACGTGACCAGCTTGTCGCGGTACTCGACCCGCGGAATTCTGCCACCGAGGGTCCCGGCCAGCTGCGGCCAGCCGAAGGCCTTCGATATCAACGGCATGCCGATCGGTTGTATGTCGCCTTCAAAACTCCCTTGCATGGAGTCAAGTCCGATGTCGTTGACGCTCAGCAGCTTGATATTGAGCCCGCCGTCGAAAATCGGAATGCGGGTTGGTTGCGTCAACGCAAAGCCACGTCCGGCAGTCGTGAAGTCGATACGCGCGGCGCCGCCGCTGAGACCATAACTGCCGCCTTCGCGCCAGCTGAACCAGGAGGCGGGCGCGTCCGGCCGGGCCGTTGCGCTCCAGTGGAGTTCGCCCTGCAGGCCCGTCATCCGGAACTTGCCCTTGGTGTCCTCGAGGTCCAGGCCGCGGGTGCTGAGGTCGACCCGATTGACCGCATTTTTAGCCAGCGACAGCTCGCCGCTTGCCTCGCCCGCGGTTTTCAAGTCGCCGAAGACGGTCGTCGCAGCTGCAAGCTGGATCAGTGACGTGTAGGCGGCGGGGAATTCCAGGCGCGCGATGCGCAGCAAGCCGCTGTCGAGCGCAAACTCGGGCTCGATTCGCAGGCCGAGACTGCCCTCGGCTTCCAGCAACTGCCGCAGGCGCACGCGCAGCTCGGCAAAACGCAGCTGTTTGCCGTCGTAATCGCCGCGGCCGGATGCCGCCAGCGGGTTCTTCTGCAGATCGAACAGCGCCGGACCTAACAGTGCCTGCCCGGAAGTGCCGGTAAAGTCGGTCGTCTGCAGCATGATGTCGCGGCCGCGCGGCCACTCGACATTGCCGCCGAGCGAGAACACCAGTTTTTCGCCGATGATGGTCGCGTCCGGGTTGGTGAATTCGACGCCGGAAGCCAGCAATTTCCAGGTACCGCGGGCCGCGCCATTCGCGCCGCTGAGACTGGCATCGAAATCAAACCGTCCGGAGGTTTCGAAATCGTCGGGCAGGCTGGCGTAAGGTTTGAGCACTTTGCGCAGTGGCCTGGCCTGCATGCCCACGCTGTGCAATTGCGCGTTCCAGCTGCGCGCGTCCGCTCGCATTGCGACCGTGGCCATGCCGTCCGCCAGCTGCCAGCCCCCGCCGTTGAAGCTGAGGCTCTCCTG
>DAIQQI010000169.1:0-7054 GCA_036786925.1 Steroidobacteraceae bacterium | reverse complement strand
CGGGAAACGTATGCCCGGTGCCATCGGTGCCGATGAACGGATCGACGAGGTCGGCGAACCGGCTGTTAGCGGGCGGTTCGCGCGCGGTCGCCGGCAGCGACAGCAGCCACGGCAACAGCAGGCAACTCGCCAGCACCGCGGAAAATCTTCGGGTCATGTGCCCCGTCCCGTCAGCGGGCGCCGGCCAGGAATCGCAGCGGAATGTCGGCGCGTTCTGCCCAGGCGCGTTCGTTATGCCCTGCGCCTTCGAACACGCGCGACATGAAATTGGCGTCCGTATAGCCCCGCTTGCGCACGACTTCATCGACCAGCGGCTGGTAGGGAACGTACAGCGCATCGAGCTCGGTGGTGCCGTGATCCATGTAGAGACGGTGGTTCGCCGGGTCGGGCAGCGCGTCGGCAAGATAGCGGCGGCCCGCGGCTGGTATCTCATCGTTAGCTTTTCCGGAGCCGATCCAGTGGGTGGAGAGCGCCGCCGCGGCGCCAAAGGTCCCCGGGTAGTCGCAGATGGCATACAGCGAGATGAGTCCGCCCATGCTGGAGCCCATGATGAAGGTGTGATCGCGGTCGGGTCGGGTCGCGTAACGCGCATCGATCATCGGCTTCAGCTCGTCGACGATAAAGCGCAGGTAGGCATCGGCGCGCGCACGGCCCTCGAGACCCGCCGCTACGAACACGCTGTGCGTGGGCTCCGGGATGAACTGGAGGAATTTCTGCGGGAAATACTCGCTGTGCCGGTACTTGCCGTTGTTCCAGATGCCGACAATGATCAGGGGTTCGATGACCCCCTGGTCCACGAGTCGCGTTACTGCGCTTTGAATGTTCCAGGCCTGTTTGTTCCAGGTCGTCGCCGCATCGAACAGCATCTGGCCGTCGTGCATGTACAGCACGGCGTAGCGCCGCTGCGGCGAGTAGTCGCGCGGCAACCAGACATCGACATGGCGCGCATCGACGAACTTTGACCTCAGGTGCTCGAGCCGCTCGACGCGGCCCGCCTCAACGCGCGGCACAGGCTGCGCGCAAGCCGCCATGACCAGGCAGCTCGCTGTCAGGCTGGCGGTCTTGATCCATCGCATGCATCACTCCGCGAAGATTACCGGGTTCCGGGACGTAACAATGATTTCCCCAGGCTGCGCATCGGGGCACCACTGCTGCCAGTCGTTACGCTGCGATTCGTTCATGGAGTGCAGCAAACGCATCTGCTGGTCCATGTAGATGACTGTCATCACCGAGCGTGGTTGCGCCGAGGTATTGGCGCCGGCCTTGTGAAACGTCCAGCCGCCATGAAAACTGACGTCGCCGAGCTCGAAAGGCTGCTCGACAAAATCGAAGCCGCGGCCCTGCATGGCGGCCGTGATCGCGCGCTCGCTCTCGTCCGAGATGGGCAGGTCGCGCCCGAATTCCGCATGCTGGCTGCGCGCGAAAAATCCCAGCGGACCCATCTCGCGCGGCACCGCCTGCAGCGGAATCCAGGCCGTGACGGTGCGATCCGACGCCAGCGGCCAGTAGTATTGGTCGGCGTGCGCGGGCGTGATGCCGCCACCCGGCTCCTTGTACAGCGATTGGTCGTGATACAAGCGCACGCCCGCGACACCTAACAACGCGGCCGCCATGCGCCCCAACCGCCGGCCCATGACGAACTCGCGCACCAGTGCGCTGTGCTCCCACAGGTTCATCACCTGCAAAAACGCGCGGTCGTAGGTACTGCGCTCGGCCAGCGGCCGCGACTCGGTGTTGAGTTCGATGGTCAGCCGGGTGATCTCCCGGCCGTAATGGGCAAGCAGCCCGGCGGGCAGCACCTGCCTGAGCTGGACGAAGCCGTGTTCGCGGAAAAATTCGATGTGTTCCGCGCGCAGCGGCCACGCCGAATCCAGATCCTCAAAAAAAAGGTCCCCGGCCGAACCCGGTCGGGGACCTTCCTGTGCTCGCGCCATTGCTCTACTGGATTTTGTAGTTCACACCCAGCAGGATCTGGCGGCCATATTCCTGGTAGTCCTGCTGACGCGTCTCGGTGATCGCGTAGGCGATGTACGGCTCGTTCGAGACATTGTTGACCTGCAACAACAGGGATACGCCCTTAAACCGGCTCGCATCGTCGAACGAGTAGCCCAACTGCAGATCGGTCAGCTGGGTGGCCTGCACGAACTTGAAATTACGGTCATTCGCAAAGTTCGTCACCTCGCCGATGAATTTCGAGCGCGAGCGCGTCGCGACGCGCGCCGAAAAGCCGCTCCTTTCATAGTACAGCGTCGCATTCCACACCGTCTTCGACAGGCCCGGCAGGGAAATGGCTCCGAGACCGTTGCCGGTGATGAAGTTATTGCCCGGCGGGTCCTGGATGGTGATGTTGCTGTCTGTCAGACCGACGCTGAGGATCGCGCCAAATCCATCGAGACTCTGCGACAGCATGCTGCCGGGGAGCGACAACGAGAGCTCGGCGCCCTTCAGCGTGCCGCCCTGGCCATTCACCGGACCCGAGAAGCTGCCGGTTGTCCGAATGTTAGGAATGCAGTTCGGCGTCGGCCCCGGGAAGCAGGACGGCAAGGTCGAAATGAAATCCGAGAAGTCATGCGACAAGTCGGTCTGGTTGTAGATGTATGACTTCAGCTTCTTGTAGAACACCGCGGCCGAGAAGTAGGCATTCTTCTCGAAGTACTTCTCGTACGAGAGGTCGAACGCATCGGCACGCCACGGATCCAACTTCGGATTGCCGCCGCTGCCGCCCGGAATGCCAAAGTTGCTGACGCCCTGCTCGCTCGATGCCTTGAGCTGGTCCATGCGGGCCCGCGCAATTTCGCGTGCCAGGCCGACACGAACCGTCTGCTGCGAGGGCAGCACGAAAGCCAGGTTGAACGCCGGCAGCACGTCCGTAAACTTCTTGCCAGAGGTGAAGTTGAAGTTCAGGCCGTTGGCGCGCGCGATCGCGCTCGAACTTTGATCGGTTTGAATGATCTGGACACCAAGATTGCCCTTCAAAGTCACGTTGTCGGAAATTTCATGGTTGAGGTTGCCGCGGATGTAACCCGTGGTGACCTTCTCCTCGACGTTCCAGTTCTTGCCGATCAGGTAGTCGAAGCCCGGCGTGGTCGGCGAGCCATAGACGATCGGCTGGTAGTAGGCGGACAGCGCACCTAACACGTCCCAGGCGAGCGCATTACCCGCACCGGCATACGATAGATTGGTTGGTGCCAGCAGGTACTGCGAACCGATCTGGTGATAGTTGCCGAAGGCATTGTTCAGCGTATTGAGGCCGCCTTCCGGCTGCAGTTTGTCCTTGGTACGGTCGGAATAGTTGATACCGGCCGACACTGATGACAGCCAGTTTTCCATTTCGCGCTCGACGTCGACGCGTACTGACTTCAGTTCGTCCTCGATGTGCGGGATCTTGCTGTAGCCCGCGCCGTAAATGGTCGGACCAACGCGGATGTTGGTCGCATTGGCGTAGTCGCGCGTAAAGCTCAGCTGCGGCATGTTGTCCGCCGAAATCGAGAACAGGCCGGTGTCGTAGACATTGCGCGGCGTACCTGTCGGCGCGGCAAGATTCGGGAAGTACTGCGCGTTCGTTTCGTACTGGCGCTCGTCGCGAGTGGCCTTCGAGTAGCTCAGGTCGCCGGTGACTGTCCATGCGCCGGTCTTCCACTTGCCGTTCAAGCCAGCGGCCTTGATCTCGTCCTTGGTCATGAACAGGAAATTGCGCGCCAGCGGAACGCGCTGGTTCAGGGTCGCAGCGACAACCGTGTTGTCAACGACCGTTGTATTCGAGTAGCCGAAGATCGTGTTAGCCGGGAAGGTGCCATCGCAGCACGGCGCCGGATACCCACCGAGGTTGATCTCGAGGCTGCGGGCGTTGTTTTCCTGATCACGCTTGGTGTAGTAGGCATCCAGGATGCCCGTGAACGACTCGGACGGGCGCCATTCGAGGGCCGTCATGGCGCCGGTACGGACGTTCTTGCCCATGTCGGTGCGGACCTTGATGCCGTCGGTTACGAAAACACCGGGGCCGACGCCGGGATTGACGTTCGTGCCCGGCGTGCCATTGGGATGCCACGGCTCGTAGGTGCCGGCGCCCCGAGTGGCGAGCGGCGAGTCGAGCCGAGCTACGCCGAAGGTGACGCCGAAGGTGTCATCGGCGAACTGGTCGATGTACGAGAAGCTGGCGCGATAGCCATTTTCCTTGGAATCGGCGCCCAGATCATTGTTGCCGTTACGTTCACCACGGATGTTGAACACGATGGCGCGCCTGCCGTATTCGAGCGGGCGCGTGGTGCGCATGTCGATGGTGCCGGCGAGGCCCTGGCCGACCAGCTGCGCATCGGGGGTCTTGTACACGACGACGCTGCTCAGCAGTTCGGACGGATACTGGTCGAATTCGATGCTGCGATTGTCACCGGTGCTGACCTGTTCGCGACCGTTGAGCAATGCGGTGGTGAAGCCGGGATCGGTACCGCGCAGGCTGATGGCCGAGGCGCGGCCTTCCGCACGCTGCGAGGTCAGGCCGGGCAGGCGCGAGATCGAATCGGCGATGCTGGTGTCGGGCAGCTTGCCGATGTCTTCAGCAGAAATCGCCTCGACGATGCTGCCGGACTGGCGCTTGACCTCGATCGCATCGCGGATGCCGCGGCGAATGCCGGTCACGACGACTTCCTCGATCGGTTCTTCTGCCGCCTTGGCGGTGTCCTGCGCGCTAACCGGCGCCGCAGCTAACAAAAGCCCGGCGGCAGACAGCATGTAAACCATGCCCTGGGAAAATTGCACGAATTTCGAGTGAGTGAATTTGAACACTGCGAGCCCCTTTTTAGAAATCGTTACCAGCTGCCGTGACGGGCGCCTGACGAATGCCAGGCCGCGGGACGGCTCCCCAATTGCAAAATCTTGCAAGGATTGCCAGCACTTTGCAACCTGTACAGCGAAAAATAATTCGAATGGCTATTTTTAGCAGGTTTTCCCGGGTTTTCCGACTCTCAGGCACTTTTGCCGCAGTGCAAATCATTGCAAAAAAACAACAGTTGCCGGGGTCAAAGCCGCCGGAACGGCCGATCCCTCAGCCGCCGCAGCTTTCACGGACGACGAGTTCGGTGGGCAGCCGCTCGGAGCGCAGCTCGCCGCTGCGATCCGGATTCAGCAGCTTGGCCACGAGCAGACGGCCAGCTAGCGCCGCGTCCTGACGGATGGTCGTCAACGGCGGACTGCAGAACCTGGCAAACGGGATGTCATCGAAGCCCACCACCGAGACATCGGCCGGAACCTTGCGTCCGGTGCGTTGCAGCGCCCGGATCGCGCCAAGTGCAATGACATCACTGGCCGCGACGATACCGTCGAACGGCACATGCCGCGCCAGCAGCGCATCGACCGACGCTTCGGCGGACTCGATCTCGAAGTGCGATGGGATTGTTAGCTTCGGATCCGCGTCCAGGCCCGCCTCGCGCAGGCCTTCGAGATAACCGTGGTGCCGTTGCAGCGCTTCGGGTGCCTCGGTATCGCCGAGGAACGCGATGCGCCGGCGCCCGAGCCGCGCAAGATGCAGGGTTGCGCGGCGCCCGCCGAGCGGATTGTCGCTGCCAACCGAGCAATACGCCTGGCGCGGCATCTGCGCGCCCCAGACCGCAAAGCGCGGTTCACGCTCGACCAGCCGGTTGAACGCCGGATGCAGAAAACTCTGTCCCAGGAAGATCACACCGTCGGCCCGATTCGTCGCCATGAGTCCCGACAGCTCGGTGAAACTCGTCGGCGCGACATGCGACACCAGAAAATCGCAACCGCGCGCCCGCGCCGCTTCGCCGACGCCCGCCACCAGTTCCAGCACGAAGGGATCCGACAAACGCGGTTCGCGACCCTGCGGGCGCGGAATGACAATGGCGATCATCGCCGCCGCGGCCGACGGTCCCGCGGGCATGTGTCCGCGAAACGGATACTTGTGCTCGCGCGCGAGCTTCCAGACCAGGCGCTTGGTGCGATCGTTGACCAGCGGACTGTCGTTCAGCGCGCGCGACACCGTGGTAATCGATACGCCGGCGAGGCGAGCCAGATCTTCGAGACGTGTAAGGCGGCGGGGGTTCACGGGGCGCGATTCTATGTCGGACCGAACGCGCGCTGCCAGCCCGACAAGAATTGGCAGGAAACTGTAGAGTTCCGTGCAAGGGGAAAAACCATGCTCAGCATGCAGCGCAAACTGTCGACGCCATTCCTGATTCTGCTCGCCCTGCCGTCGACGGCGATGGGCTTCGCGCTCTCGGTGCAGATCTCGGTGCTGAGCTGGTTGCTGTCGACGCAGTACGGACTCGACATCCACGAGATCGGCATCGTCTGGGCCGCAGGACCCCTGGCCGGCATCATCGGTCAGTTGCTGGTCGGCATCATCAGCGACGGCGTGTGGCTGTGGGGCGGACGCCGCCGGCCCTTCATCCTGGTGGGCGGCGCATTGTCGGCGCTGATGCTGCTGGCGCTGCCGTCCATCGGCCTGATCTCGCGTGCGTTAGGTCTGGATGCGATTCTCGGTGTCGCGATCGCGGTGGCGCTGGCGCTCGACCTGTCGATCAACGTCAGCTTCAATCCGACCCGCGCCATCATCGCGGATGTCACGCCGTTAGGTGACAAACGCACGCTCGGTTACACCTGGATGCAGACCGTGTCGGGAAGCTTCGGCGTGCTGGCGTACGCCATCGGCGCGATTTTCGGCAATATTTCCCTGATCTACATCGCGGTCGCAATCGTGCTGCTGTTCTCGATCGTGCCGGCGCTGCTCATCGACGAACCGCGCCACTTGTCGACCGACGACAGCAACGGCGCGCACTCGCAGCCGCCGATTGACTATCGCGCGCTGCTGATCACGCTGATGCCGCTGTGGGCCTATCTCGTCTACGACCTGGTGGCGATGGGCCTGCGCCTCGCCGGAATCCGGCCGCCCGGGCTCGCGCTCGAAATCGCCTGCGCAGTGCTAACAGCTGCGCTGATTGCCGTTGCGTTGCTGTCGGGCCGCCGGATTACCGATCGCAATGCCCAGGGTCTCAGCGAGTTTCGCAAGGTGCTGGCCGCGCATTCACTCAGCTGGATCGGC
>DAIQQI010000446.1:0-2138 GCA_036786925.1 Steroidobacteraceae bacterium | reverse complement strand
CATGGCGCCGAAAGACAACCAGAAACCCGCCGACAATGGCGCAAGCGGATCGACCACCAGCACGGCTAACAACGCCAGCGCCAGGGTTTGCAGCGCGCCGACGTGGCGCGCGCCACCGCGCGCCAGGCGCCAGACGCACAGCATCAGCAGCGTGCGCTGGGTGGGAACCGAGTATCCCGCAAACAACGCATACGCAAACGCACCAAGCAGCGCCAGGGTCGCCGCAAAATGATCGCGTGCCGTGCGGTAGCCGCAGCGCGCCAGCAGCCGCCAGCAGGCTGCCGCCAGGAAATACAGCATGGCGGCCAGTCCGGTGACGTGCGTGCCCGAGATCGCAATCAGGTGCGTGGTGCCGGTCGCGTTGAACACCCGCCAGTCATCGGGGCTGAAGCCCGCGGTGATGCCGGCCGCGAGCGCCAGGAACAAGGCGTCGGCGTCACGATCCGATCCCGCGGCCGACACCCACTCTGCAAGTTGCTGGCGCGCACGCGCCAGCCAGGCGCCCCGGGCCGGGGCCAGGCGCTGATTGAGCGGTGATGCGCGGACGGTGCCCAGCGCCGTGATGCCGGCGGCGTAGTACACGCGTTCCATGTCCACCGCGCCCGGATTCAGTTGCGCCCGCGGGTCGCGCAACGACAACACCAGCTGCCAGCGTTCGCCCGGTTGCGGCGCTAACAAAACTGCGTCGCTGGCGCTGATGCGGACCCGGCGCTCGGGTTCATGCGGCCGCAGCGAATTCAGAACCCGCAGGTCGGCATCGGCGTGCCAGCCGGTGCCGCTGCGGGTCACCAGGCCCGGGAATTCCACCGCGGCGAGCACGCGCTCGCCACGCCGCGCATCGTCCCAGTCCGCGGCCTGGTGATTTTGCAGCGCGTAGCAAACCCACAGAGCACCGAGGCCGGCGGCGCCAGCGACCGCCGAGCGTCGCCACGCGCCGAGCAGCGCGCCCAGCAGCGCGCACGGCAGCAGCATCGACACCGCTGCGCCTGCGGCAACCGCAAGCACCACCGCCATGCCGCTGCCTGCGAAAATCGCGATCGACTGCGGACTGAGCGGCGATCTGGTCGCGCAACGCACAGAGGACTGGCTTAAGCCGCCGGGCTCACCGACAATGACCTCATCATGCTGAAACCCCTGCTGCGGCGACTGGCGAGTCGCGTGCATGACATGCGTCATCGCTGGTACATCGCCCCGTTCGGGGACCGCTTGTTAGATCCGAAGCTGTGGTCGTTCCAGCGTCGCACCGTAGCGCGCGGCCTGGGTGCAGGCATTGCGATCTGCTTCATACCGCTGCCGATACACTTTCCCGTGGCCGTCGCGACCGCCATCATCGCGCGCATCAATCTGCCGGCCGCGATACTCGGGATCTTCTCCGTCAATCCCTTCACGCTGGTGCCGGTGTATTACCTCGCCTATCGCATCGGCGCCTTCGCCACTGGTTTCGCGCCCCAGACATTTCGCTTTGAAATGAGCTGGGACTGGCTGGAACACGGGCTCGGCCCGCTGTGGAAGCCTTTCCTGGTCGGTTGCCTGATCTGTTCGATACTTGCGGGAATGACAGCATGGCTGAGCGTGGAGTTGCTGTGGCGTTGGCGCGTGCAGCAACAATACCGCGGTCGCGCCGCCAGGCAGCGGCGCAAATCGCGGCGGTCGGGCCAGAATTAGCCGATCAGGCGGCCACGTTCCAGGCGCAGTATCCGGTCCATGCGCGCCGCGCGGGTCATGTCATGGGTCACGACCACCAGCGCCGTGCCGGCCTCGCGATTAAGATCTAACAACAGTTGAAACACCGCGTCGGCATTGACGCCATCGAGATTGCCGGTAGGCTCGTCCGCGAGCACGATGCGCGGCCGCGTCACCAGTGCCCGGGCCACAGCGGCCCGCTGGCGCTCGCCGCCTGACAACTCCGACGGCCGGTGACTCAACCGCTCCGCCAGTCCGACCTGCGACAGCATCGCCCTGGCTGCGGCCTGTGCCTCGGCGGCCGGCGCGCGCCGCACCAGCAAAGGCATGGCGACGTTTTCCAGCGCGGAAAATTCCGGCAGCAGGTGATGGAACTGATACACGAAGCCCAGCGCGCGATTGCGCAGCTCGCCGCGCTGCGACTCGGTCAGGGTCGCGACGTCCTGGCCATCGAT
>DAIQQI010000168.1:0-7094 GCA_036786925.1 Steroidobacteraceae bacterium | reverse complement strand
GTCTGAAGTGCCTCATGCCGCCGCCAGTACCAGTTCCTGCTTCGCAGCAGGTGCCGGCGCCAGCGGCGCGTGCATCGCAGCGACGGCGATGCCGCCGCCGCGCAAATGCTCCTCGACCAGCCCGGCAAACATCGCCTGGCCGTCGGCATCGAGTTGCGTGGTCGGTTCATCGAGCAGCCACAACCGCACCCGGGCTAACAGCAGCGCCGCCAGGGATACGCGCCGGCGCTGCCCTGCCGACAGCTGCCGCGTCGGACGCAGCTGCGCGGCGGCCGGCAAGCCCACCTTGGCCAGAGCCGCCTCGATTTCCTCGCGTTGCAACGGGCGGCGCAGTCCGATCCAGTAGTGCAGGTTTTCGATGGCCGAGAAATCGGCCTTCAGGGGAGCGTCGTGTCCCAGGTAAAGACTTTCGCTGCGGAACGCGGAGCGGTCGGTCGCCAGTGGCGCGCTGCGCCAGAAAACGCCACCCGCTTCGATCGGCAACAGCCCCGCGACCGCCCGCAACAGGGAGGTTTTACCCGAGCCATTGGCGCCGCGCAGCTCCAGGTACTGGCCGGCGCCGAGCCGCAAATTGATCTTTTTGAGGACCGCGCGCTCGCCACGCAAAACACGCAGATCGCGCACTTCCAGGACCACATCAAGCATCCGGATATTGTAATCGGTATGCCCCAAATTGGCCGTCCTTTTGGCCAACCGCCCGCTCGAGGCCGGGAACTGCTAACAAGTTGACATGTTCGGCTCAGACACAGCTTGAATTGCCAGGGCCAAGGGCGCCGATTGGCGTAATGGTGACCAGGAATGCTAGGGTTAATCCATGGCGACTGAGGCGGTCGGGCCGTTTACAGAACTGTTCAGGCATTACGTCCCCGCGGTGTGGGACACGCTCGCGGCCAATGTGCCGAAAGATCTCCACTGGAACTACCTGCTCCTGCTGCTGGCGATCGCGGTGCTGATCTTCGCGGTCCGCAGGGGCCGCGGGGCGAAAGGCGCGGACGGACGTGAGGGGCCGCGTGGGTTGCTGGAGTACCTGCTGCCCCGGGACATCTACACGCATGTCTCAGCGCGCGTCGACGTCTGGCTCTGGGTGTTCGAGCGGGCATTGAAGCCGGTCTGGGGGCTGCTGCTGCTCGGATCGCTTGGCCCCTTTATCGAAAAGTCGATCATCGGCGCGCTGACCGCGGGCTTCGGCGCCGGCCCGTCCCTGGAGCCGAATCTCGCCTGGATGCTGCTCTACAGCCTGCTGCTTTTTCTCAGCTACGACTTCACGTTCTTCCTGCTGCACTACACCGAGCACAAGGTTCCGGCACTTTGGGCGATCCACAAGGTGCATCACTCCGCGGAAGTGCTAACGCCGTTGACCCGGTACCGCGAGCACGTACTCGAGGGACCGCTCTATTCGGCCGCGGCTGCCATCGGCTTCGCCGTCCCGGCAGGGGTCTTCGCCTGGCTGTTCGCCAGCAGCATTGTGGCAATCACGGTCTTCAATGTCGGGCTGTTCGCGCTGCTGTTCGGGTTCAACGGCGCATTCCGCCACTACCACGTGCAGTTCCACTATCCACCCTGGCTGGCAAAGTGGCTGCAGAGTCCCGCCATGCACCATACCCACCACAGCTATCTGCGGCAGCACTGGGACACGAACATGGGGCCCTTCACCAGCATCTGGGATCGCATGTTCGGGACGCTCTACGTTCCCGCCATTGATGAATACACGCCCTGGGGCCTGGGGCCGCAGGAGCAGGCCGAATACCGCAGCTTCTGGCAGAACGTCCGCGGGCCTTTTCGCGACTGGTATCGCATGCTGCGCCGGCCGGCTAACAACGCGATGCCGCGGGAAGTTGGTGCCCCGGGCCGGAGTCGAACCGGCATGACCGATTAAGGTCTACGGATTTTAAGTCCGTTGCGTCTACCAATTTCGCCACCGGGGCACCGCAAAAGACCGGCGGGCGCAGGTTGCGTGAGCCGCCCTTTCGCGTCAAGCGCTAGCCCCGCAAAACGGCCCTAGAATGGCTTGACGACACCCAGAAACGCGATCGCGATCAGCAGCGCGTACAGCCCCAGCACGTAGCGGATAGCGCCATCGATGGCGCCCGCAATGCTGCGCTCGATGTCCGGCGTCGAGCCCTCGCTGGCGAGCCGCATGAAGGCCGGCACCACCGGGCGGAAGGCGAAATCGATACCGATGGACATCGCGAAGATCACCGCCAGACCCAGCAGCTTGGCGGCGAACCAGCCGCCCGGCACCGGCCCATGGCCCAGCAATGACGACAGCGCCACAGCGCCGACCACTAACATCAGCACCGCCTGCAAGCCCAGGTTGATGTGGCCGTAGGTCTCGGCGGCCGGCTTGCCCTCGTTACGCCCGATTGCGAACAGCAGCAGTATCCACCCCAGGGCAACCGCCCAGGCCGCCGCGAGCAACCAGGCCGGCACCAACGCAAAGCCGCCCGATGCGGTGACCTGCAGTCCGACCGGCAGCATCAGCGCAAAACACAGGCGTGGTGTCAGGTCGATGGTGATGGCCATCTTGAGCGCGAAGGCGCGTTCACCGAACGACAGGTCCGCGTGTTTGGCCGCCCGTGCCAGCAGCAGCACGCCGAGATCGGCGCCCAGCCAGTACACCAGCAACATGACATGCACAAAGACCCAGACGCTGTGTTCGTTCATGGCAGACCTGTGTTAGCTAATTGAGAAATCCAGCCAGCATGACTGCCACGATCGCCAGCGGACAGAGATAGCGGAGTAACCAGACAATGGCGCGGCGGCCGGCGAGCGATGTTTCGATCAACTGCTCTTCGACGATGACGCGACTGATGCGCCAGCCCACGAAGACACTGGTCAGCAGCGCGCCGGCCACGAGCAGCACGTTGGACGCGATGTAATCCATCAGCGTGAAGAAAGTCATCTCGCGAAACAACGGAATCGCAGCGAGTGGGTGCCATCCGGACCAGGCATTGAACGACAGCACCGAGCCGATACCGAGGACCCAGCCCGCGCCCACTGCGACAAACGCTGCCTTCGGCCGGCTGCAGCCATGCCGTTGCTGGAGCCACGCGACCACCGGCTCGATGCCAGCCAGGGACGGCGTCAGCGCCGCGAACACCAGCAGCAGAAAAAAGAGCCCCCCAACCAGCCGGCCGGCGGGCATTTCCGCAAACGCGGTTGGCAGAACCCGGAATACCAGTTCCGTGCCTTGGGACGGATCGAGTCCATACGCAAATACCAGCGGAAAGATCATCAGCGTCGCCAGCAGCGATACCAGGAGAATGGAGCCAACGATGATCAGTGAGCACCGGACCAGCGAGGTCCCGGTCTCGACGTACGAACCCAGCGCCATCATCATCGCCATGCCGACACCCGTGGCAAAAAACGCCTGGCCCACGGCGGCGAGCACCACCTGCGGCGTGATCGCCGCGAAATTCGGCGCAAACGCGAAACTCAGGCCGCGCGCGACATCGCCGGTACTGAGCGAGTAGACCACCAGGATCAGCAGCAGGATCAGCAGGGCTGGCGCGCGGAATTTGTTAGCAGCTTCGATGCCGCCGCGCAGACCCCGCGCGGTGATCAGCGCGACCGCGACCAGGAATGCAAAATGCCATGCCGCCAATTCCAGCGGATTCGACAGGAATGTGTCCCACAGGGAATTCACGCCCGGACGGTCGAGGCCGGTGAGCTGACCGGAGCCTACTTTCCACGTGTAGGCGAGCACCCAGCCGGCGATCACGGTGTAGTAGGACATGATCATGAAGGTCGCGACCGTGCCCATGCCGCCGATCCAGGTCCAGCGTTGTGACAGTCCCGAACTCAGTGCGACGACGCCTGCCGCCTGGGGCGGACTGGTCCTTGCACGTCGGCCAATCATGAACTCGGCAGTCAACAGCGGTGTCGCAATCAACAGGCAGCACAGCACGAAAACGAAAATGAACGCGCTGCCGCCGCCGGTGCCGGCAAGATAGGGAAAGCGCCAGATGCTGCCGAGCCCCACGGCGCCGCCGACGGCTCCGAGGTAAAACGCGAAACTGGATGACCAGCGCGCTGTGCTGTTGTTACTGGTTGACATCAGCGTGATCGGTAATTGCAAAAACGGCCGATGCCATGCGCGTTCAACGAACCATGGAGGCTAACTCCACGGCGCTGCCACCGGTATCACCAGTATATAGATTACCCGGGCCGCGCCTGCTGGGTTCCCCTCAGTCGCGATCGTGGTCGTCGCCGCGTCACTGATCGACCTGCGAACCATCAGGACACACCGCATGTTATCTCGGGCTACGCCGCCCTTTGATCTGGCACAGATGTCCGAAGCATGAGGGATAGCCCTCGGGCCTCCGGCGCCGGCGGGCGTCTGCGCGAGCCCGCAACACTGACCAGAATGTACTGGCTCAGTTCTTCGGCCCAGACCGCGTAGCCCTTGGAACTTGGATGGATGCCATCCACCGCCAAGCCCAGCGTCGTCGTCGTTTCCGGATGCCAGTGCATGACGCGACCGCTTTGCACAGCCAGCATCCCGGCCAGGGCTTCGTTCATCTGTTGTGCCCAGCGGCCCATGAACCAACGCAGCGGCTGTGGCAACGCCAGGCAAGCATGCATGGGCGGCACGGCGCTGTGCACCAGCAACGCAGGCGTGAAGCGGTGATCGATCAGGGCGGCCAATTGGTTTTGCCAGAGCGCCCACCGCAGCGGGTTGAGCAAACCCGTCGCATCGTTAGCGCCGATCGAGAGCACCACCACATCGAAGTGCGCACAAGGCGCTTCTTCCAGCAACTTAAGCAGACCTGGTGAGTCGAGTCCGCTGGCTGCCAGCACACACCAGTGCACCGCATGATGCGGGCTCAAGTACCGTACCAGGTGGCCGCACAGAGCTTCATCCTGCGTTGGGGCACCCACCCCTGCGGCACCGGAATCGCCGGCCACCAGAAGGCGCACCACCGGACCATGGCCGGCAGTGCCAGTCCGAAGACCAGGAGGCTCCCGCATGCGCGGCGTGATTCGCCGCACTCGCATCGCCTGCAACCACAGCACCGGCCACAGCACGCTCATCAACAGCAGGCGTTGCCAAGGCGCCGGCAACAGCAGGCGACCGCGCGGAACCCGTTCCTGACGGGATCGGGACTCGCAGTGTGCCGGCATGGCGGGAATGGCTAACGCCGATAACACGGCAGAGCTGGGCGCCGACGCTGCGCCCAATGATCGCTCGAAAACAAACCGACGGTGCGTCACTCAATTTCCAGTCATTGCCGGGGTGGTCATTGATCAGACCATCAATTTCCAGGCAGACCAACTGCTCGACGCCGACTGCTTCTGTAGGATGGCAGTACCCGTGGTTATGAACCGCTGGGCAATAAACTCCAGCGGGTCACCAATTGTGTGCCCACACTAACCACCGCGAATTTGCCGGCTAACGAGGCCAACTACCAGTGGTGGCAGCATCACCCACTGCAACACCGGGACCCAGCCAACGCCGAGACCGGGGATGAGCGGCATGGCCGCGGAGTAGTTCCACTGTTGCAGCCACCAGCCCCGCTGCGCCAACAACTCGATGGCAGTCGCGATACACACACCGATAAGCAGAAAAGGCAGCATGGCTCGCACGCCTGGCGCAACGATCCAGTGACGGTTGCGCCCGAGCCAGGCGGCGCCCCAGTAGGCAACGACCATGAGGACGCCATCGCCGAGCGCCGCGATGGTGCATGTCTTTACAGCATCCCAATGGCGCTGGTCCGCCATCCCTGCATACAGTGGCGATTGAATGAATTCCCACGGATAATTGAGCAGCACCGCGAACAACATGACGTTGAATTCGGGCAGAGCTAACAACGCAGCGGTGCGTTGCAGCAGTATGCGCAACACCCGTTCAATCACGTGCCGTAACTGCAGCGCATTGCTGGCTGCACGATAGGTCGCATCCGCCGTCAGCTGACCGGCGGTCCGTCCTCCAGCCCTGACAGGCGGCACGAAAGGTCACCGTCGGACCGCTCGCACCCTGCCTGCGCGGCTAACGGTGCTAACGCCTGGCGCGACCGAGCAGCAGCGCGCCACCGACCACGACCAGGCCGATGCCGGCCCACACCGGAACGTTGAAACGCTGTTTCTCGTCAACGGACATGTGCATCGGGCCGATGTTAGCTTCGTGGGTTTCGCTGGTGTAAGTGAAACCCCCGTATCCGAGCCCTAAGACGCCGGCCACGATCAGTACGATCGCCAAAATTCTTGTGGTATCCATGATGAATGCAGTCTCCTGATTAACTGCCTTGAATCTGAGCTTGCTGCGCGCCGCGGTCTGTGCGGCAGCGTACATACAGATGCCCGTGCCAGGTCACTGCGCGGCGAAGAAGCTCTTGACCGCGGCAAGGCAAAAAGGCGGCACCAGCGGTGCGTGATAGGCCTCGGCGACCGCCTTGGCGCCGCCGTCGGTCGCGCCGTCCCGGACCGCGTTTGCGGCGACGATGTCTTTGGCGACGGTGAAGTCGCGCTTCACACCTCCATAAGGATCACCGACAGTCGCGGCCGAATCGACATCGAGCACGCTGATCCGTGCGGTCGCCGGGGCGCGCGCTGCCCAATAGCCCTGCATCAGCTGCGTGTTGAGCCAGAAAACCACCGGGTCCGCGTTGCCTCCACATAACAGCACCGGGGCCGTCGGGATCCAGGCGCGCAGATCGTTCCGACCCAGTGCCTGGCGCATGGCGAGCGCGGGCGCCGCGGCCGCTGTGCCCGTCGTCAGTGCCGGCCAACCACCATCCGGATTGGTTCGCGCATCCAGCAGGTAACTGAGGCGGTAACTGTTCTTGACCAGGTTGCCGGCGCCAAATCCTCGGGCGAAGACCGCCGCGAGGTTGGCCGGCGTTGTCGCAGGGGTGATGCCGGCAAAGAGCGGATCGGGCGGCGTCGCGCTGAACAGGATGCTCTCGGGCATTTTTCCCTGCGCGTACAGCTGGCTGCGGACCAGCGTGCTCGGCAGCAGTGACTCGATGCCAGTGACGTACTGGGTTTCGTAGACGTCGCCGGCACTGGCATAGACATTCATGTAGGCGCGCTGGTAAGCGCTGGCTAACAGGATGAACGACACCGGCGCGCCGCCGTTGACCTGGCCGGCCAGG
>DAIQQI010000445.1:0-2149 GCA_036786925.1 Steroidobacteraceae bacterium | reverse complement strand
GTAGCCATCGCGACCTGGCATTTCCACATCGAGAATTGCGACCGCGAAATCAGTCTTGCGGCCAACGCTCAGCGCGGTCTCGCCGTTCTCCAGCATGATCACGGCAAAGCCCGCCTGCTCGAGTGTCTCATTGAGCATCAGGCGCATCATCTGATCGTCATCGGCGATCAGCGCGATCGGCTTCATTTCATGGGTGGCGGTCATGCGCAGTCGCTCCGCACCTGCTGCTGCAGGGCATCGACTGCTGACGGATAACCCCGCTGGATGGCGTTAGCTAACGAACGCGCCGCACCGATGTCGGCCCTGCCACAGGATTGTTCCAGGTCAGCGGTGAGCCTGGCGAGATGCAGCGCGCCGACATTACCGAAGCTGGCTTTCAGGGAGTGCGCGATGCGACGAACACTGTCAAGGTCTGCGGCCACCAGCGCATTCTGGATCTCGGCAACCTGCTGCTCGGCCGTGGCAACAAAGACGGCAACGACACGCTGCAACATGCTGGGCCGGCCCGGCCGGTCGAGCGCCCGAATCCTGGCCAGCGCGGCGGCGTCGAGTTCCTGCGACAGTCGCGTGTCGTCGCGCTGGCTCGCGGAATCGCGCACCGGCGCGGCGGCGCCTGTCGCAGCCGGGAGCCAGCGCTTGAGGATCGCGAACACCTCGGCCTGCATGAACGGCTTGCACAGGTAGTCATCCATGCCGGCATCCAGGCACAGCGGGCGATGTGATTCGGCGGCGTGCGCGGATACCGCGACGATCGGCGTGCGCCGCTGGGCATTTTCGCGCTGGCGCAGCAATTTGCAGGTTTCGAATCCGTCCATTCCAGGCATGGAAAGATCCAGGAGTATCGCGTCGAAGCGCTGCGTGTCCGCAAGTATCAATGCCTCACGGCCACCGTTGGTGGTCACCGAGGTGCAGCCAAGCTCCGCCAGCATCCCTTCGCAGACCATGCAATTGACCGGATTATCGTCGACGATCAGCACGTGGCCCTGCAACCGGCCACCGTCACGGGCGTTAGCTTCGCCGGTATCAGGCCCGGCAGCGTCCGCCGTCTTGTCAATATGCAACGCCTGGGTCAACGCGCGGTACAGGGCTTCGCTGCGGAACGGTTTGCTGATCACCGTCGCATCACTGAAGCGTTCCTCGAGGCGTTCGCTGATCGCGGTCATGCTGCTCGACAGCAACAGCAGCGCGGGACCATGCTCGTTCGGCCGGCGCGCTTCCAGCACACCGAGCTCATCGCCCACATTGTTAGCATCCACGAGCAGCACATCGACATCCGGCGCATCGCCGGCGCGTGCGAAGCGCCGCAGATTCTTTACCGAATTGGTTTCGTCGATGACCATGCCCCAGGCGCGGCACTGGCGCAGGACCGCGGCGTTGAATGACGCGTTGCGGCCGCAGACTGCGGCGCGACGGCCTCGTAACGCGTCACGGGCGGGCGGCTGCGCGACGGCACCGGCGGGCAGGCGCAGCGACACGATGAAGCTGGAACCCGCGCCGGCGACACTTTCGACCCGGATGACGCCGCCCATCAGGTCGGTGATCTGCCTGCAGATCGCGAGCCCCAGCCCGGTACCCCCGAACTTGCGCGTGGTGGTCTCGTCCGCCTGCGTGAACGGTTCGAATACGCGTGCGAGCACGTCGGGCGACATCCCGATACCCGTGTCGCTCACCGTGATTTGGACACCGACACCGGCAGCAGCGCTCCGATCCAGTGTCGCCCTGACAACGACCTCGCCCGCGGGCGTGAACTTTATCGCGTTGCCGATGAGATTCAGCAGCACCTGGCGCAGCCGCATCGCATCGCCGATCAGCATGCAATTGTCGTCCGTGGGCGGCGACACGACGAGTTCCAGGCCCTTGGACTCGGCCTGGATCTCGAGCACCGCGGCGCTGTCCTCGAGCAATTGCCGCAGATCGAACGGCGAGTGCTCCAGCACGATCTTGCTGGCCTCCATCTTCGACAGATCCAGAACCTCGTTGATGATATGCAGCAGCGCGCGCGCCGACGAGTTGATCGCATTGGCAAACTGCGACTGCCGCGCTGTCAGGTCGCTGCGCGTCAGCAGTTCGCTCATGCCGAGGACGCCATTCATCGGCGTGCGGATTTCATGGCTCATGCGCGCCAGGAAATCGCTCTTCGCGCGGCTCA
>DAIQQI010000167.1:0-7118 GCA_036786925.1 Steroidobacteraceae bacterium | reverse complement strand
GTACCGGGCATCGAAACGCGGATGGCGCGGGTCGTCGAGAGCTAACGGCGGCGGCGGTATGTCGTAGCTGCGGCGCCAGATCTTCACCTGGGCTTCGCCGTGCCTGGCGACCGTCTCGGACTTGTTCAGTCCCTGCAACGCTCCGTAGTGGCGTTCATTGAGCCGCCAGCTGTTCTCCACCGGTATCCACATGCGATCCATCTGGTCGAGCACGATCCAGAGGGTACGAATGGCGCGTTTCAGCACTGAAGTGCAGGCAAGGTCGGGCTTGAATCCCGCCTTGAGAAGTTCCTGGCCACCCTGCGCCGCTTCAACCCGTCCCTGGTCCGACAGGTCCACGTCGTGCCAGCCGGTGAACAGGTTGTCGACGTTCCAGACGCTCTGGCCGTGGCGGATGAGAACAAGTTTGCCGGGCATGGTGCAATTCGCTCCAGAATCAGTGGCGTTGCGATTCTAACATTGGCGCCCGTGCCGGGAGCGCTCAGTCGGCATGGCCATCCAGGCCGTGAGTGCAGCGGCGCAAACGGTTCTGCAGGGTGGCGCGATACACCGCTTCGTTAGCTGCGCGGCGCTCGCGCGCCGCACCGGGGTGGTGCAGGTGAAAGGCGATGCCGCCGAACAGCAGGCTCTGGCGCCGGATGCCGCTGAACTCGAGGCGCGCGCACAATTCCTTGTCCTCCGGGCCCCAACCGGTGATTTCTTCGTTGAAACCGTTCGCGGCGCACAGGTCCTGGCGCCAGAAGGCCTGGTTGCAGCCCTTGATGGCGATCAATTTGTTAGCAGCAAGGCGCAGCCGGTCTGAGGCGCGCGGCGCATGCAGTGCATACAGGCGGCGCAGGCCGCCGAGGCCCGCGCTGCCGGCGGTGGGTATCGTCAGCGGCGCGGCAATCAGTTCCCGCGTGCGTGGCTCGTCCAGCAGGATGCGCACGCCCTGGGTGTAGCAGCCGGCGCGTGCGAAGCGCCGATGATCCGCGACGAACTGCGGGTGCAGCAGCATGTCGCCGTCAACAAACACGATGTAGTCGCCCTGTGCCGCATGGATCGCCATGTTGCGCGAGCGTGTCAGGCGAAAGCCCTGGTGCTGCTGCCACAGATGCCGGACCGGGACCGGACATTTACGGCCGGCGGCGCGCACGACATCGGCGGTGCTGACGCCCGAGCCGTCATCGGCTACCAGGATTTCGGCCGGCGGCTCCAGTTGCGCGCTCGCACTCGCCAGCACCGCCGCCAGCGCGTCGGGGCGCTGGTACGTGGTGACGACCAGGCTCAGCGCCGGCCCGTTGCCTGCCACGACCTGCGGCCCTTGTTAGCCGGCAAGCCTGCGCAATGCGTCCACGCCCACCGACAGGGTCGCGAAATCGGCGTTGCCGGTGCCGCGGATGTCCTTGAGCGTGCGCTGCCATACCGTCAGCGACGCGCCCAGGCTAGTCAGCCAGCTGGCGGTCCGCTCATCCGCGCTGCCGCGGGCCCGGTGCAGGAGCGCGCGACCGCTGAGGCTGCGTTGCAGCTTGGCCGCGGCATCCCGCAAACCCGAACGAGCCACCGCCTGCCACTGGCCATCCACCGGCATGCGTTCGATTTCGGAGCGCAACCAGTCGAGGCCGAGCGCAGCGCCGCAACGGAACCAGATGCTGGCGGTGTCCTCGATCTTGCGGTGATTTTCAGCGGCCAGTTCGGCAATGTCCCAGGCCGAGCCGAGCGCCTCGATACTGGCCATGAAGCCGGCAAGTTCTTTCGGTACGCCGGCCTTGTGCAGCGTCGCCAGTGCCTGTTGCTGGTGCTCGCGATCGATCCCAGCGAGTGACTTGTCGAGCGACTGGGCGAGACGCGCCAGCGGCTCGGCAAACTCCCTGACCCGCGCCTCGATCGCGAGTCCCTTGCGGCGCTCGCGCAGCAGCCAGTAGGTGCTGTGGCGCAGGATGCGGCTGGTCTCGGCCATCATGCCGTACTGCACCGACGCGGGAATGCTGTTATCCAGCGCCTCGATCCTCGCCCATTGCGCGCGCATGCCAAACGCCTCGCGCGCGATCGAATAGGCGCGGGTGATTTCCGCCGGCGTCGCGCCCGTGTCGTCCTGCGCGCGCAGCACGAAACTCGGCCCCATGCGGTTGACCAGGCTGTTAGTGGCCGCGGTCGCGATGATCTCGCGCCGCAAGCGGTGCTTGCCGATGGCGCGCGCAAAGCGCCGGCGTATCGGCGCGGCGAAATAGCGCTCCAGCTCGTTGCCGAGGTAGCTGTCCTCCGGAACGTCTGAATCCAGCAGCTGGTTGTTGAGCGAGATCTTGCTGTAGGCTAACAAAACCGCCAGCTCCGGCCGCGTGAAGCCGAGTCCCTGCTTGCGCCGCTCGGCGATGCTCTCATCGTCCGGCAGGTACTCGAGCGCGCGGTCGAGTTCCCCGGAGCGCTCGAGGCTCCGAATCAGGTACTGCAGTTCGGCCATGCGCCGTGTCGCCTGCGCCTCCAGCGTGCTGATCGCCTGGCTCTGCAGGTAGTTGTTGCGCAACACCTGCGCCGCGACCTCGTCGGTCATCCTGGCTAACAGAGTATCGCGATCGCGGCGTTTCAGCCGGCCGGCGCGCTCCTCGGGGCTGAGCAGGATCTTGAGATTGACCTCGAGGTCCGAGGTGTTCACGCCGGCCGAGTTGTCGATGAAGTCGGTGTTGATCCGCCCGCCAGCCAGCGCGTACTCGACCCGGCCGCGCTGGGTGAACCCCAGGTTGCCGCCCTCGCCGACGACGCGGGCGCGCAGCTTGCCGCCGTCGATACGCACCGCGTCATTGGCCCGGTCGCGGGCATCCTGGTGGCTTTCGGTCGCCGCCTTGACGTAGGTACCAATGCCGCCATTCCACAGCAGATCGACTTTCATGCCGAGGATCGCATGGATCACGGCATTGGGCGCGGCGCTGGCGCCGAGACCTAACATGGCCTGCGCCTCGTTTGACAGGGTAACTGTCTTGGCAGTGCGCGCGAAAATGCCGCCGCCGCGCGAAATCAGCTTGCGGTCGTAGTCATCCCAGCTGGACCTGGGCAGGTTGAACAGGCGCTCGCGTTCGGCAAAGGAACGCGCCGCATCCGGCGCCGGGTCGAGGAAAATATGCTGGTGGTTGAAAGCCGCCTGCAGGCAGATGTGTTTCGACAGCAGCATGCCGTTGCCGAACACGTCGCCGGCCATGTCGCCGATACCGGCCACCGTGAAGTCCTGCTGCTGCGTATCGATGCCCATTTCGCGGAAATGGCGTTTCACGCACTCCCAGGCGCCGCGCGCCGTGATGCCCATTTTCTTGTGGTCGTAACCCGCGGAACCGCCCGAGGCGAATGCGTCGCCCAGCCAGAAGCCGTGATCGACCGAGATCTTGTTAGCGATGTCGGAGAAGGTGGCGGTGCCCTTGTCGGCGGCAACGACCAGGTAGGGATCATCGGCGTCGCGCCGTACCACCGACTGCGGCGGGACGATCTTGCCGCCAACGATGTTGTCGGTAACGTCGAGCAGCCCGCGGATGAAGATCTGGTAGCAGGCGATGCCTTCGGCCTGGACCGCGTCGCGGCTGGCGCCGCCCGGCATTTGCTTGGGAAAGAAGCCGCCCTTGGCGCCGACCGGGACGATCAGCGTGTTCTTGACGTTCTGCGCCTTCATCAGCCCCAGCACTTCGGTGCGGAAATCCTCGCGCCGATCCGACCAGCGTATGCCGCCGCGCGCGACCTGTCCCATGCGCAGATGCACGCCCTCGACGCGCGGCGAATACACGAAGATTTCGAATTTGGGCCGTGGCGCCGGCAAGTCCGGGATCTGTCGCGGGTCGAACTTGAATACCACGTAGGACTTGGCGCTGCCGCTGCCATCCGGCTGATAGAAGTTGGTACGCAGCGTTGCGCAAATGACAGTCAGGTAGGCGCGCAGTATCCGATCGTCATCGGCGCTGGTCACCCCATCCAGCGCCTTGCGGATGGCGGCGATGATGGACTTGATCGCCGGCGCGCGCTTGCCAGGGAACTCTGGTGCGAACTGCGCCGTGAACAAGTCGAGAAACTGCCGCGCGATGCCCGCATGCGTCGCCAGCACGCGCTCCATGTTAGCCTGGCTGAACGGCAGGCCGGTCTGCAGCAGATAACGGCAGTACGACCGCAGGATCACGATCTCGCGCGCGTTCAACCCGGCGCCTAACAACAGGCGGTTGAAGCCGTCGTTCTCCACTTCGCCGCGCCAGGCGGCCAGAAAGCCCGCGGTGAAGCGCGCTTCGACCGCGTCGATATCGAGGCCGGTGCCCGAACGCGAGTCGAATTCAAAGTCCTGCACGCAGGCGGGGCCGCCCCCGACGTCGCGCAGCGAATACGGCCGCTCGGCCAGCACCCGCAGACCGAAGTTTTCCATCATCGGTAGCAGGTCCGAGATCGGGATCGGATCGCCGAGCTTGACGAGCTTCAGATGCGCGCGGCTGAGCGGCGCGCCGGGTGGCCGGTGCAGGCTGAGGCGCAGGGAATCCGGGCTGGCACGCAGGCTTTCCAGGTCTGCGATGTCATCGAGCGAATCGGCCGGGTCGACCTCATCCTGGTAGGCGACCGGAAAAGTTTTCTTGTACCGCTGTGCCAGGCCGAACGCCTCGGTGGGCTCATGGGTCGCCAGCAATACTTCGCGCAGGCGGTCATCCCAGGTCATGGCGGCGCGCGCAATGTCCTGCTCCAGGACCTTGAAATCCGGGGCGGCGCGATCATTGACAGCGAGTCGCACGACGACATGCAGTCGCGCGTGGCTGGTGTCGGCGATCTGCACTTGTGTTTCGACGTGCGTACCGCCAAAGCGCGTCAGGATCAGTCTTTCGACGCGCAGGCGCACATCGGTCGTATAGCGGTCGCGCGGCACGTAGACCATGCAGGACCAGAATCGGCCGAAGGGATCGCGGCGCACCATCAGGCGCGTCTGGCGGCGTTCGTACAAATTGACCACGCCGCGCGCGACGTCGACCAGTTCGGCGGTCGTTGCCTGAAACAGTTCGTCGCGCGGATAGGTTTCCATGACGGCTGACACGGCCTTGGCGTCATGGCCCTGCGGGTCCAGTCCGAAATGCTGGACGACCTGTTGCACCTTGCGACGCAGCACCGGGATTTCCGCGGGGCTCGCGAAATAGGCGGTCGACGTCCACAGGCCCAGGAAGCGGTGTTCGCCGCACGGCTCGCCCGCGGCATCGAAGTCCTTGACCGCCACGTAATCCAGATAGCTGCCGCGATGTACGGTCGAGGTGGAATTGGCCTTGGTCAGCACCAGCACCGAGTGATCGCGCGCCAGCGTGCGCATGGTTCCGGCCAGTTTGTTAGGCTGCGTGGCGCCACGGCCGCGGGCCGTGTCATTGCGCAGGATGCCAAGGCCGCTCTTGGCGCTCGGCAGCAGCAGATCAACGTCGCTGCCGCGCTGCAGCTGGTAGTGCCGGTACCCGAGAAAAATGAAGTGCGCGGCTTCCATCCAGTCGAGCAGCGCGCAGGCTTCGCGCGTCTCGACGGCCGGTGTGCGCCGCGGCGGCGAGGCCGCCAGGCCCGCGGAAATCTCGCGCATCCTGGCGCGCATCGCGCGCCAGTCGGCGACCGCGACGCGCACATCGCGCAATGACCGGGTAATCGAATCCTGCAGGGCCTGGCAATGCGCGGCCGACTCCTGCCGGTCGATCTCGAACATCTGCCAGGATTCCTGCACCCGGCCGTCTTTCGGATCTGCTAACAGCAGCGATCGCAGGCGCCCGCCGGTTTCGCGCTGCACGCTGAACACCGGGTGGGCGAGGAAGTTGACGCCGGCGCCTGCGGCGGCCAGAACGATGCCGATCGAGTCCAGCAGGAACGGCATGTTGTCGGTAATGACGAAGACAATCGTGCCCTGCGAGTCGAAACCATCGAGCTTCTGCGCTGGATTGAACACCCGCACCAGTGGCTTGCCACGCAGGCGACTGGCGCCAAAGCTGCGGTGAGCCAGCGCGATGGAGCGGAGCAGCCTGGCAGGGCGCTCCGCAAGATCGGTTTCGCCGACGCCGCGATAATATGCGCGCAGGAATTCGGCGCTGCCGGCATCGCGGCCGCGCCTTGGGGCGGCGGCGACGATTTTCTCGATCAGACTCAGTCGGGCCTTGGGTACGCTTTGCGTCACGAGCGATGCTCCCGGTTGACGATTCGGTTTGGCAGGCAGTTTAGGCAAGCCGAGTGTAATTGGCACGGGCAGAATGCCGGCCCGACGCAGCTCACAGGAAAACCCTCATAGCTCATGCGCCGGGCCGAGTTCGGCCGCACGTCCCATCAGCTTGCGCAAGACGGCATCCATTTGCCGCTTCTCGGCTGCGCTCAGCGTGTCAATCAGGGCCCGCTCGTAGCCGAGTGCCATCGGCACGACAGTCGCGTACACGGACTGGCCCGACTTGCTGAGACTCAGGGTCCGCCGCCGCCGGTCGCGCCGCGACTGCGAACGGTGGATATGCCGCTTGGCCAGCAGCGTTGCGACCGCGCGGCTAACAGCGACCTTGTCCATGACCGTGCGCGCCGCCACTTCCGCGGCCGCCAGGCCCGGCGACTCGGCCAGCACGGCGATGACCCGCCATTCCGGGATGCTGATGCCGCAGCGCTCGGCGTAGCCGGCCGCGATCGCGCTGCTGACCATATTGCTGAGTACCGACAGCCGGAACGGCAGGAAATTTGCGAGTACCAGTCTGGAATCGGGCATATAATGGTTACAACTGTAACTAATTTCGTTTGGAGTGACCATGCCCACCAGCGAACAAAATCCCATGGGTACGGACGGCTTCGAGTTCGTCGAATATACGGCCCCGGACCCGCAGCTGTTGCGCAGCTTGTTTGAGCGCATGGGTTTTCCCGTGGTCGCGCGCCACCGGCGCAAGAACGTCACCCTGCATCGCCAGGGCGACATCAACTTCATCATCAATGCCGAGCCGGACAGCTTCGCGCAGCAGTTTGCGCGCGCCCATGGTCCGTCGGCCTGTGCGATGGCGTTCCGGGTCGCTGATGCGGCGGCCGCGCACGCCCGTGCGCTGGCGCTGGGCGCCAAGTCCGTCACAACGACCGCAGGCCCGATGGAACTCAACATCCCGGCCATCGAGGGCATCGGCGGATCCATCATCTACCTGGTC
>DAIQQI010000166.1:0-7157 GCA_036786925.1 Steroidobacteraceae bacterium | reverse complement strand
ACAGCTGTGGCGTCAGCGCCCGCCACAGTCCGGCGCGCGGCACGGTCTTCAGAACCTTGTCGCCGGCGCTGCGCTTGACGGTGTCGCTGACCGGCAGTGCTAACAAACCGCCACAGCCTGCGGTAACGCAGGCGGCCAGCAGTGCATCGATTTCGCCGCGGCTCACGCAGGGACGCGCGGCATCGTGAACCATCACCCAGTCGCCGGCGGCGGCGTGCAACGACAGCGTTTGCAGGGCACTCTGCACGGAATGACAGCGCTCGGTGCCGCCGGCGGCGATCATGACCGTGGCAAACCCGAGCGCCCCGGCCAGCGCTGCGCCCCGCTGGTCGCCCTGCGCCAGCGCCAGCACCAGGCCGCGGCAGCGCGCATCGGCCGCGAACGGCCTGAGCGCCCACTCCAGCAGCGGGCGACCTAACAAACTGCGGTATTGCTTGGGCTCATCAGCGCCGCTGCGCCGGCCGGCGCCGGCGGCCGGCACTACCAGCCAGTACGCCTGGGACATCAACCGGCCTCAGCGCAGCGCGGTGCGCGTGCGCCCATCGCCTTGCGCCATCATCGGCTTCGGTACGACCTGGTAAAAAGTTTCGTTAGTCGAAATCATGCCGAGTTCGCTGCGTGCGCGCTCTTCCAGAGCTAACATCCCCTGCTTGAGATCGGTCACTTCGGCGGCGAGCTGCGCGTTGCGCGCCCGCAGTTCGCTGTTGTTAGCTGTCTGCGCGGCCACGGCGGCCGACAACCTCGACACTTCGCGCACGCCGTCCGGCGACAGCCACAGGCGGTACTGCAGCAGTACCGTCGCCGTTAGCAATGCCCCGAACAGCCACTTCATAGGGACAGGAGATTAACCTGTCTGCGACAGGAAATAAAGCGCTTAAAATCAGAGCTTTACGGGGAATGCTTGAGACCCTGCATAAGCCACCCTGCCGCCCAGGCTGCCTTCGATCCGCAGCAGCTGGTTGTACTTGGCGGTACGGTCCGAGCGCGACATGGAACCGGTCTTGATCTGCGTGGCCGCGGTGGCGACCGCGATGTCCGCGATGCTCGAATCCTCGGTCTCGCCCGAACGGTGCGACACGATCGAGGCATAGCCCGCCTTGGCTGCCATGCTGATCGCCGCCAGCGTCTCGGTCAGCGTGCCGATCTGGTTGGGCTTGATCAGGATCGCGTTAGCAATCTTCCGGGCAATACCTTCCGCCAGGATTCGGGTATTGGTGACGAACAGGTCGTCGCCCACCAGCTGGATCTTGCTGCCAAGACGTTGCGTCAGGCCCGCCCAGCCGTCCCAGTCGCCCTCGGCCATGCCATCTTCGATGGTAATGATCGGGTATTTGGCCACCAGGCTCTCAAGATACCCGGCAAATTCTGCGGCGCTGTAGCTCTTGCCTTCGGCCTCGAGGTGATAGCGGCCGTCCCTGAAGAACTCGGTGCTCGCGACGTCCAGGCCCAGGTAGATGTCCTTGCCGGGCTGGTAACCGGCTTGCTCGATCGCCTGGAGAATCAGCGTCAGTGCTTCGGCGTTGGAACCCAGGTTGGGCGCGAACCCGCCCTCGTCGCCGACCGCGGTCGACTGGCCCATGCCGTCGAGCAGCTTCTTCAGCGTATGAAAGATTTCGGCGCCATAGCGCAGCGCCTCGGCAAGGCTCGGAGCGCCGACCGGCAGGATCATGAATTCCTGGATATCCAGGCTGTTGTTAGCGTGGGCGCCGCCATTGATGATGTTCATCATCGGCACCGGCATCTGCGGCGCGCGCTCGCCCGCCAGCCACTGCCACAGCGGTTTACCCGCGCTGCGGCTGGCGGCGTGGGCATTGGCCAGTGAAATGGCCAGCAAGGCGTTGGCGCCGAGGCGGCCCTTGGTATCCGTGCCATCCAGCTCGCACATGCGCTGGTCGAGTCCTGCCTGGTCCGCAGCGTCGCGCCCGAGCAGCGCATCGCGCAGCGGCCCGTTGACGTTGGCGACGGCCTTGCGCACGCCCTTGCCGAGGTATCGGCTCTTGTCGCCATCGCGCAGCTCCACGGCCTCACGCGATCCGGTCGATGCGCCTGACGGCACGGCGGCGCGGCCCAGCGTGCCGTCGGCCAGCGTGACATCCGCTTCGATGGTCGGATTGCCGCGCGAATCAATGATTTCCCGTCCGAGAATCTCGACAATCTTGCTCATGGCTGCTTTCCTAAAAAAACCCTGCTACAAAAGGTCTTCAGCGAACGGCCTGGATTTGACCGCGTGATCGATTTCCTGCAGTGCGGCCAGCAGGGTTTCCATGTGCTGCAGTGGCCAGGCGTTAGGTCCGTCGGACTTGGCCTCGGCCGGATTGGGATGGGTCTCCATGAAAAGTCCCGCAATGCCGCTGGCAACGGCCGCCCGCGCGAGCACCGGGACAAATTCGCGCTGACCGCCTGACACGGTGCCCTGCCCGCCCGGCAGCTGCACCGAATGGGTCGCATCGAAAACCACCGGGCAGCCGGTCTGGCGGCGCATGATCGCCAGGCTGCGCATGTCGGAGACCAGATTCCGGTAACCAAAACTGAAGCCGCGCTCGCAAACCATGATCTGCTGGTTGCCGGTCGCGCGCGCCTTGTCGACCACGTTAGGCATTTCTTCCGGCGACAGGAACTGGCCCTTCTTGATGTTGACCGGTTTGCCGGCAGCCGCGACGCGCTGGATGAAACTGGTCTGCCGGCAGAGAAATGCCGGCGTCTGCAGCACGTCGACGACTGCGGCCACCGCCGCAACGTCGGTGTCTTCGTGCACATCGGTCAGCACCGGCAGCTGCAATTGCCTGCGCACCGCGGCCAGTACTTCCAGCCCGGCGTCCACGCCCGGTCCGCGATAGCTGCTCGCCGAGGAGCGATTCGCCTTGTCAAAAGACGCCTTGAAAATGAACGGGATGCCGAGCCGTTTTGTTAGCTCGCGCAACTGGCCGGCGATGTCCAGGGTCAGTTCGCGGCTCTCGATCACACAGGGGCCGGCAATCAGGAAGAACGGCCGGTCCGCACCGACCGTGAAACCGCAAAGATCCATCAGGCGCTCACGGCGGCCGGCAGCTGCGCCTGGCGCGCCGCGCGCGCCGCGCGCACAAACCCGGTGAACAGCGGATGCCCGTCGCGCGGCGTCGAGGTGAACTCAGGATGGAACTGCGTGGCCAGGAACCACGGGTGCCCCGGAATCTCGACAATCTCCACCAGCTGATCGCGCGACATGCCAGAGAAGCGCATGCCGGCGGCCACATAGCGCTGCTGATAGTTGTTATTGAATTCAAACCGGTGGCGATGCCGCTCGGCGATCTGCTCAGCGCCATACATGGCATGCGCGAGCGTGTCAGGCGCCAACATCACGTCCTGGGCGCCCAGGCGCATGCTGCCGCCGAGATGCGATGCTTCGTCGCGTTGCTGCGCGCCGCGCGCCGCGTCCTGCCATTCCGTAATCAGCGCAATCACCGGATCCGGCGTCAGCTTGTTGAATTCCGTGCTGTTGGCCTGCTCCAGGCCCAGCACGTCGCGGCCGAATTCGATCACTGCCAGCTGCATGCCAAGACAGATGCCCAGGTACGGGATACGGTTTTCGCGCGCGTAGCGGATTGCCTGGATCTTGCCCTCGATACCGCGCTCACCAAAGCCGCCGGGCACCAGGATCGCATCCATGTCCTTGAGGCAGTGCGTACCGCGCGCTTCAATGTCCGTGGATTCGATGTAATGGATATTGACGCGGGTACGGGACTTGAGGCCCGCGTGCATCAGCGCCTCATTGAGCGAGATGTAGCTGTCGCGGATCTGGACATACTTGCCGACCATCGCGATATCGACCTGGCCGTCGGGGTTGGCTTTCGCCATGACGACCTGCTTCCAGCCCGACAGATCCGCGACTGGCACGTCGAGCCGCAACTTGTCGACGACGATGTCGTCCAGGCCTTCGTCGTGCAGCAGCTGCGGAATCTTGTAGATGTCGTCGGCATCGACCGCTGAAATGACCGCGCGCTCTTCGACGTTGGTGAACAGCGCAATCTTGCGGCGCTGCTCGAGCGGCATTGGATCCTTGCAACGGCACAACAGCACGTCCGGCTGGATACCGATGCTGCGCAACTCCTTGACCGAATGCTGGGTTGGCTTGGTCTTGATCTCACCGGAACCACCGACGATCGGCACCAGGGTCAGATGGATGTAGACGCAGTTATTGCGCCCCAGCTCAACGCCCAGCTGGCGTATTGCTTCCAGGAACGGCAGTGATTCGATGTCGCCCACGGTACCGCCGATTTCCACCATGCAGACATCGGACTCCCCGGCGCCTAACACGATGCTGCGCTTGATCTCGTCCGTGATATGCGGAATCACCTGCACCGTGGCACCCAGGTAGTCGCCGCGGCGCTCCTTCGCGATCACGCGCTCGTAGATGCGCCCGGTGGTGAAATTGCTGTTGCGCCCGGTGGTCGTGTGCACGAAGCGCTCGTAGTGGCCGAGATCCAGGTCGGTCTCGGTGCCGTCCGCCGTGACAAAGACCTCGCCGTGCTGGAACGGGCTCATGGTGCCCGGGTCGACGTTGATGTAGGGGTCGAGCTTGACCATCGCGATCTTGAGGCCGCGGGCCTCGAGGATCGCACCTAACGACGCAGAGGCGATGCCCTTCCCCAATGAGGAAACGACACCGCCGGTGACAAAAATAAATCGAGGCATGGGGCACCCGTCGCAGGATTCGAATTAGAGGGTGATCAAAAATTGCCCGCTATGGACGAGCGCTGAATTCCAGATCACGACGGGCAGTCAGGGTAGCAAAATTAAGCGGCGCACGCCATGCTCGGCATTGACGGGCTTACCAATAATGGGTCCAGCGCGCCGCCTTCTGGAACTGCTGGAATGCTTCCAGTTTGGTCTCCGGCAGCGCCTTCCCGTACAGGCCGGCGTCGTAACGCACCCGATAGCGGTCAAAGACATGCTGGTAGATCGGCAAGTGCACATCGGGCAAACGGTGCCTGGCGCGGAATTCCTTCATATTGATCACCGCGCGACGGCGGGCCTCGAACTTGTCGGCCTCGGTCAGCACTTCGCCGCGTGGCCCGAAAATCGCCGACCGGCCAATCCAGTCGTTGCGTGGCGCGCTGTCGATGAAGAAATCCGGCACCTCGCCGCCCAGGCCCAGGCTGTTGTTGACCAGCGTCGTATACAGCGAATTGTGATACGAGGTCAGGCGGATATCGTCCCATTCGCAGCCACCGGTCGCGGTACGGCAGATGATCTCGGCGCCCTTCAGCGCCATGCAACGAAACAACTCGGGTTCAAACTGCACCGCCGACATCGCGATATTGCCGATCTCCGTCTGCACGACCGGGATGACGCGGTCCCAGCCATAACGTTCCACGTACTCATCAAGGATGTCGTAAATCGTCGTCGTGAGGTTCTCGGAGCCCGGAAACATGCCGCGCACGTTGCGCTGCTTCCAGTGGACGTCGACCACATTGCCCTGCGGGCCCACCAGGACCTGCCAGTTGAACAGATGCCCCGGCCAGGTGGCATCGCGGGCCAGGCAGCCGAAGGCGATGTAGCAGCTGTAGCGCTTGGCGCGTGCCGCGATTTCCATGACCTCGGGACCCGGGACTTCGATGGCGACGCGCAGCGACTGCTTGCGATCCCAGCCCAGCCGGTAGCCCTGCAACGGGAATTCGTGAAAGCACAGCAGGTCGCAGGGTCCGCCGAACGCCTGCGCCTTGTCGATACAGCGCAGCATGTAGTCGAGATTGGCGCGCAGTCCCGGCGCCGGATTGTCGCCATCGATGCCGGTAGCCGGCGTCTGCACGATGCCGATCGCGACGCTGTCGCGGCGCAGCGGCACGGTCTCATAGGTACCATCTTCCCGGATCGCCAGATCTTTGTTAGCCGCCATCACAAACCTCGGGTGCATTGGGACATTCGCGCAGTGCGCAACTGCGACCGATGGTAGGGGTGTGCTAGGCTCGCCCGCAATGCGTACTGACCACCTTCGCATTGCCCAACTGCTCGTCGGATGCTGCCTGCTGGGGACGGGCGCCATCGCCGGATCCCATGCGTCGGCAGCTGGCGTGCTGACCCGCGGCATCGGCAATGAGCCGGACAGCCTCGATCCGCATCAGGCCATAGGCACCTCGGCTTCCGTCGTGCTCTACGATTTATTCGAAGGGCTCGTGACGGTGGATGCGGCCGGCAAGATCGCCGCGGGCTGCGCTGAAAGCTGGACGCTGGATGCCGACGGCCGCGGTATGCGATTCACGCTGCGACCGAATCTGAGCTGGTCGGACGGCGTCGCGCTGACAGCCGCTGACTTTGAATATTCCTTCCGCCGCCTGCTGGCGCCGGAAACTGCGGCGCGCTACGCGTCATTCATGTACCCGCTGAAGAATGCGCGCGCGGTAAATACCGGCCGCGCGCCGGCAACCTCGTTAGGCGTGCGGGCTGTTGACGCACGGACGTTGCGGCTGGATTTCGAGCAGCCGGCGCCGCAAATGCTCGAAGTGCTGTCGGGCATCGCGGCCGCGCCCGTGCCAGCGCACGCCATAGCGCGCGATGGCCGCGCCTGGACGCAGCCGGGCCGGATGGTCAGTAACGGCGCCTTTGTGTTAGCCGAGGTCGTGCCCCGCGCCAGCCTGCGGGTACGCCGTAATGCGAAGTTTCGCGACGCGGTGACGGTGACGCTCGATGAAGTGCGCTACGTGCCGGTGGAGGACGAAGGCGCCAGCTGGCGCAGGTTCCAGACCGGCGAGTTACAGGTCGCGGTGCGCTTCCCGCTCGACCGCGTCGATGCCGTGCGCGCCCAGGCCGGCGCCCGGCTGCACCGCAGCACCGGCTTTGGCAGCAACATGCTGCTGCTCAATCTGAAGGACCCTGCCCTGGCCGACGTGCGCCTGCGGCGCGCGCTGTCACTGGCGCTCGAACGCGACGTATTGGCTAACAAAATCCTGCGCGGCAGCGGTCGGCCGGCGTTCTCACTGGTGCCCGACGTGATCTCGGACTACCCCGTGCCGTCGCTGGCGGACGCGGCCCTGCCGGCGCAATCGCGCCGCGCGCTGGCGCGCGAACTGGCCGCCGCTGGCGGCGCAGGCCGGGCGCCGCTGCGCCTGCTGTACCCCTCGGACGGCAAGTCGAAGGCTCTGGCCCTGGCAATGCTCGCGATGTGGCGAGCCGCGGGCATT
>DAIQQI010000444.1:0-2176 GCA_036786925.1 Steroidobacteraceae bacterium | reverse complement strand
AACAGCAGCAGCTGCTTGCGGATGTCGAAGTTGTGCGACTCGACCTTGCGCTGCGCGGCCTCGATGCGCCGCGTCAGCATGCGGCTTTCGATGACCTCACCCTCCTTCATGCCCGCAGCCGACAGCAGGCGCTTGGTGAAATTCGGATCGCCGAAGATCCGCATCAGGTTGTCTTCCATCGACAGATAGAAGCGCGACGATCCGGCGTCGCCCTGGCGGCCGGAGCGACCGCGCAGCTGATTGTCGATACGGCGCGATTCATGGCGCTCGGTGCCAACGATATGCAGGCCGCCAGCGGCCAGCACCAGGTCGTGGCGCTGCTGCCACTCGGCACGCACCTGATCGCGCTCGGCGCTGGTAAACTCCCTGCCCTCGGCAGTCGCGCGCGCAGTGCGCTCGGCCAATTCAGCGTTCAGGTTGCCGCCTAACACGATATCCGTGCCGCGGCCCGCCATGTTGGTCGCAATGGTAACGGCGGCGGGACGGCCCGCCTGGGCGATGATCTGGGCTTCACGCTCGTGCTGTTTTGCGTTCAGCACCTCGTGGGGGATGCCCTGCTTTTGCAGGATGCCGGATAACAGCTCGGACGACTCGATGGATGCCGTGCCCACCAGCGCCGGCTGCGAACGCTGCACGCACTCCTTGATGTCATCGACGATCGCCGTGTACTTGTCCGGTTGCGACAGGTAAACGAGGTCCGGATCGTCCTTGCGGACCATCGGCCGGTGGGTCGGGATGACCACGACTTCGAGCCCGTAGATCTGCAGGAATTCCGGCGCCTCGGTATCGGCCGTGCCGGTCATGCCGGCGAGCTTCGAGTAGATGCGAAAGTAATTCTGGAAGGTGATGGAGGCGACCGTCTGGTTTTCCTCGCGCACCTTGACGCCTTCCTTGGCCTCGACCGCCTGGTGCAGGCCATCGGACCAGCGCCGGCCCACCATGGTGCGCCCGGTGAATTCATCGACGATGATTACTTCGCCGCCGCGCACGATGTATTCGACATCGCGCTTGTAGAGCGCGTGGGCGCGCAGCGCGACATTCAGGTGATGCATCAACCGGATGTTGGCCGCGTCGTACAGGCTCTCGCCCTCGGCTAACAGGCCGCTCTCGATCATCAGGTGCTCGACGTTCTCATGACCGGCCTCGGTCAGGTGCACCTGCTTCTGCTTCTCGTCGACCGTGTAGTCGCCCGGGCCGTCCTCTTCCTTCTGGCGCGTCAGGCGCGGAATGAGGCGGTTGATTTCGACGTAGGTATTGGCGCTTTCATCGGCCGGACCGGAAATGATCAGAGGCGTGCGCGCTTCGTCGATCAGGATCGAGTCCACCTCGTCGACGATGGCAAACGCATGGCCGCGCTGCACGCGGTCGTCGAGCCGGAACGCAAGGTTGTCGCGCAGGTAGTCGAAGCCGAATTCGTTGTTAGTGCCGTAGGTGATGTCGCAGGCATAGGCCGCGCGCTTTTCGTCGTTAGGTTGCTGGCCCTTGATGACGCCGACCGACATGCCGAGAAAACGGAAAATCGGCCCCATCCAGTCGGCATCGCGCTGCGCGAGATACTCGTTGACCGTGACCACGTGCACGCCCTTGCCGGTCAGCGCGTTGAGGTAGGCCGGCAGCGTGGCCACCAGCGTCTTGCCTTCACCGGTGCGCATTTCGGCGATCTTGCCTTCGTGCAATGCGAGACCGCCAATCAACTGGACGTCAAAATGGCGCATGCCGAGCGTGCGCTGCGCGGCTTCGCGCACCACGGCGAATGCTTCGGGCATCAGGTCATTGAGCGGCGTCCCGTCCACCAGCCGCTGCCGAAACTCGGCGGTCTTGGCGAGCAGCGCTTCATCGGACAGTGCCTGGGTGGCAGGTTCGAGCACGTTGGCCGCGCGTACCGCCTGCCGGTAAGCCTTGACGATGCGGTCGTTACGACTGCCGAAAACGCGGGTTAGAAATTGCAGCACTCGGAAATCCTTGGAAAAACCTGCGCCGACAAGGACTTAGCCATATCGGTGCTTGGGCGAGCCGCGCATTGTACGGATAGAGGCCGGGCTGCCGCAAAAGTTCGTCCACAAAAAAGAAACCCCGCCGAGGCGGGGTTCCTGAGAGGTCTGAAAAGAACCTGTCTTATGCGTTGCGGCGGCGGCGCATGAAGCCGACACCCACAAGGCCGAGGCCCAGGAGACCC
>DAIQQI010000443.1:0-2185 GCA_036786925.1 Steroidobacteraceae bacterium | reverse complement strand
TCAGGGCGGTAGATGCGCACCTTGCCGAACGCGGTCTGCAGCGTGTTGGTCAGTGAACGCAGCAGCGACTCGTTGACGAATGCCACATTCATCCACTGGATGAAAACGCCGTCGGCATTGAGATGTTCGCGCGCCAGCGACATGAATTCGAGCGTGTACAGGTGCGATGCGCCGGCGGTCCACGGGTGCGAGGGCTGCGACACGATGACGTCGTACTTGCGCGCGCTCAACTGCAGCGCGCCGCGCGCGTCATTGACGATCAGGTTCAGGCGCGGATCGTTGAGCGGATTGCGGCGCCGCAGCTGCTCGGTGGCGCGGTTGGCATCGATGACTTCGGGCTCGAGTTCAATGACATCGATGTTGCGGATGTTAGGGGCGACGCCCTCGACCACGACCCCGCCGCCGTAACCGATGACCAGCATGTCGCGCGCCTCGGGCCGCATGATCGAGGCGAGCGGCGCGAGCCAGAATTCGCCGCTGAAGCGCGGCGCCTGGCCCGGCGTGTCCATCATGGCCTCGGGCAGGCCGTTGGTGCGCAGCACCAGCCCGCCGTCCTGCGCCAGCACGACCACGCTGGCGCTACGCCCGACCTCGTAATAGATAACGCGACCGTTGTTAGGGATCTTGAGCGGCGATGTCAGCAGCAGAGCTTCCGGGCGTTGCGGCTGAAACAGCAATGCGGCCACAACAGCAACGACCGTCAGTGCGGCTGCCATGACCAGCCTCGGACGCAGCAGCAGCCACAGCGCCGCCAGGCCTAACGCCAGGCTGGCGGCCACGCCGAGCCGTACGCTGCCTTCATAGCGCAGCAGCGGGATCAGCCAGAAGCCGCCGGCGATTGCGCCAAGAATGGCGCCAACGGTATTCCATGCGTAGACGCGGGCACTGGCGGCCGCTGCGGCGGCCGGTGAGGGCGCAAGAATGCGCACCGCCAGCGGAAACGTTGTGCCTATCGCGATGGTCATTGGCAACAGCAGCAGAAAACCGGTCCAGCTGTTGTCAGTCAGGCCGCCGTTGTAGGGCGCTAGACCCAGCAGCACGCCGTACGCGGCGGCCGCTGCGATTGCGACTGTCAATTGCGCAGCAACGAAAGCGATCACGGCGCCGTCCCGGCTGCGCGCCAGCCAGGCGCCCAATCCGCCGCCGAGCGCGATGCCCGCCAGAAAACTCGCCAGCATGACCGCAAAAGCGTGGATGCTGCCGCCGATCAGGTGCGACAGCAGCCGGGTCCACAGCACTTCGTAGAAAAACGACACTGCGCCGGACAGCAGCATCAGCGGCAGAATCCAGCTGGCGCTGGTCAGGCCCCACGTGCTGGCACGAGTCGGGCCCGGTTGCGGCTCGGCCGCAGGGGTAGTGGCGGCAATGGCGGCGGGCCCCGATTCGCTGCTGCGCTGAACCAATGAAGCTGCGAGCAGGAAGACCAGCGCATTCAAGGCCGCCGCCGCCCAGGTCGTGCGTTCCAGGCCCAGTTCCGGCAGCAGGAAATAGGCGGTCAGTAATGCGCCGGCGACCGCGCCAGCCGTGTTGACCGCATACAGCAAGCCGATGCGTGAGCCGATCTGCGCGTCGGTAAGCACGGCGTGACGCGCGAGCACCGGCAGGGTCGCGCCCATCAGCGTGGTCGGGATCAGCAGCGCGATGAACGCCGCAGCGAGGTAATAGATAGGCAATTGCAGCTGCTCGCTCGACGGCGGTTGCGGCTGGCCGCCGAACCATTGAACCAGCAGCCAACCGCTCGCAGCTAACAACGCCGGGACCAGGAGGATGGCGCTGGCGGCGATGCCGATTTCGAGCAGCGCATAAGTGCGAACGTAGCGCCGGATGCGCGGCAGCAGCGGCTCGATCAGCCGCGCGCCGAGCGCAAGTCCGCCCATGTAGGCGGCGAGTACAGTCGCGACCGCGAGTTCCGAGGTGCCAAAAAGCAGGCCGAATTCCCGCATCCAAGCGGTCTGGTAAACCAGCGCCGCGACCCCGCTCAGCAGGAAACACAGCAACAGCAGCACAAAACCCAATTGCGGCGCGGCGCGGGCATTGCTGGCGGCGGTTTGAGAAATTTGGGCCATGTCGCTCTGACGGGTTATTGTGCCAACCGTCATTTTGGCATGGCGGACAAAGTTGAGGACCCGGGCTTGACAGCGAACACACGCGCGGCGGCGCAACCGCATGGTCTGATCACGCTAAC
>DAIQQI010000442.1:0-2195 GCA_036786925.1 Steroidobacteraceae bacterium | reverse complement strand
GTGCGGATAGCGCACGACCGGGGAGTGGTTGCGCATTCGGACGGCGACGTGCTGTTGCACGCGCTGTGCGACGCGCTGTTAGGCGCGGCAGGCCTCGGTGACATCGGCATGCATTTTCCAGATTCCGATCCGCGCTGGCGCGGCGCGGCGAGCGCCGGCTTCGTCACCGAGGCCTTGCGACTGCTGCGGGCGCGTGGCTTGCGACCGGTCAACGCCGACCTGACCTTGCTGGCCGAGGCGCCCCGTGTCGGCCCGCACCGCGCGGCGATCGTGGCCAGTATTGCCGCGCTGCTCGGGCTCCCGGCAGAGGACGTCAATCTCAAGGCCACGACCACCGAAGGCCTGGGATTCGTCGGCCGTCGCGAAGGGCTCGCAGCGAACGCCGTTGTGACCCTGACGGCCCTTTGAACGAGCTGGCCAGGGACTGGCTGGCCTCAGCCCTGCACCCGCCACGCGCCCATGGGCAGCCTCTGGGGCAGGCCAGCCTGCGCGCGCAGCCCGAGGACTTCCAGGTCGATGAAGAGCTGGGATTCGCAGCGGCCGGGCAGGGCCATCACTGGCTGCTGCAGGTCCGCAAGCGCGGCGCCAATACCGAATGGGTCGCGCGCGATCTCGCCCGGCGCGCGCGGGTCCGGCCCCACGATGTCGGTTTCGCCGGGCTCAAGGACCGGCACGCCGTCGCAACTCAGTGGTTCTCGGTGCCGGTGAGCCGCGGCGAGGCGGTGGTCTGGGAAGGATTCAGCGGCGAGGGCTACGAAGTGATCGCAGCCCATCCCCATGACCGCAAGCTGCGCCGTGGCGCGCTCGCGGCCAATCGTTTTGACCTGCTGCTAACAAATCTGTCAGGCCTGGCGTCCCGGGCGGCGATCGAGGAGCGGCTGAGTCTGATCGCGGACGCCGGCGTGCCCAATTATTTCGGCCCGCAGCGTTTTGGGCGCGACGCGGGCAACCTGTTGCGCGCCCGCCAGTACGCGTTGGCGGTGGCGGTTGACGCCGGCAGCCAACCGGCGCGCAGCGATCGCAGCTTCGAGCTGTCGGCGGCGCGCAGCCTTATTTTCAACGAGGTATTGGCGGTGCGCGTCCAGGCTGGAACCTGGAATGCACTCGGCACCGGAGACATCGCCAATTTCGATGACGGCAACACGGTATTCGCAGTCAACGAACCGGATGACTCGCTGCGCGCACGTTGCCAGGGCGGCGAGCTGCATCCCACCGGTCCCATGTGGGGCGCAGCCGGCGGGCTGTCGACGCAGGGCGAGATCGCAGCCCTCGAGGCCCGGGCGGCGGCCGCCTGCGAACCGCTCGACCGCTGGTTGTTAGCCGAAGGCCTGCGCGCTGAGCGCCGGCCGCTGCGGCTGCGCGTCCAGCAGCTGTCGCATCAGTGGGGCGACAACGATGCGAGCTTGCGGCTGCAATTCCGGCTCAACCCGGGCAGTTTCGCGACCACAGTGCTGCGCGAACTGCTGGATGCCCGGGACGCGCACGGCGGCGCGGAGATCTAACTCGACAGCAACACGTACACGGCGCCGGTACCACCATCGACATGGCGCGCCGAACAGAAGGCCAGCACCTTATCGAAGCGTCGCAGCAGCCCAACCGTCATCACTTTGACAACCGGGCCACGGTGACCCGAGCGCAGGCCCTTGCCATGCACGATGCGCAGGCTGCGCAACTGGCGCATGCGGGCCTCGGCCAGAAACGCGCGCAGTTCAGCGCGCGCGGCCTCGACATTCAGACCGTGCAGATCGAGCTCAGCCTCGGTGCGGTAGCTGCCGCGGCGCAATTTGCGCAGCACGGCCTCCTGCACACCGTCGCGCCGGAAACTCACGGTGTCACCGATTTCCGCATCCAGGACCTCCGGGTCGGCGCGCAGGCTTTCTTCCAGCAATTCGCGGCGCGCTGCGATCGTAAAGCGGGCTCGCGGCGCGGGCTTGCGCGTACCCCGCGTGGCACGTGGCTCATGCTGCAACGGCCGGGCATCGGCGACCGCGGCGCGAAAATCCGCGTCCGGCAGCGGTTCGACTTTGGCGGTCGAGCGCTGATCCTTTTTGGGTTCACGGCGACGCGGGTGATGACTCAAGCTACCTCCTCAAGCGGCGTTTCAGTATATTGGCGCGCCTTGCAGAACCCAACCAGGACGTAGGGAAGCTCTGCACAGGTAACGCGGGCGCGGCCGAGACGGATTTTTTCACTGG
>DAIQQI010000165.1:0-7261 GCA_036786925.1 Steroidobacteraceae bacterium | reverse complement strand
TGCGGCACATTTTCGCAGCGGGCGATGTCTGTTCGCGCCTGCAGTTCACGCACAGCGCTGACGCGCAGGCTCGCATTGTCATTCGCAACGCGCTGTTCTTTGGCAGCGCGCGGGCTGATGGGCTGGTCATTCCGTGGTGCACCTATACCAAACCCGAGCTGGCGCATGTCGGTGCGACGCGCGCGCAACTCGAGCAGGCGCGGACGGCCTACCAGGCGTTCCGGTTTCCGTTCGGCGACCTGGATCGCGGCCGGACCGATGACGGAGCGGACGGTTTCGCAGAGGTGCTGGTTGCGGCGGGCTCGGATCGAATTCTGGGCGCCACGTTGGTCGGCAAGGACGCGGGCGAGCAGATCGCGCCACTGGTCCTGCTGATGACATTGCGCAAGGGCCTGGCATCGCTCGGTTCGCTGGTCCTGCCGTATCCGACCCGCTCCGAATACCTGCGCCGCCTTGCGGATGCCTGGAACCGCACGCGCCTAACACCACGGGCTGCGGCTACACTGCGCTGGTGGTTGGCAAAGACACGCTAGAACGGGAACCAGGAGCACTGAGCGTGATCATCGCGGTATTGAACGACACCGATGCACTGACAGCATTGCTGGGCCAGCTGCGCCTGCAGCAACCCGCGCCGCTGGAAGTGATCGTGGTTGACGGCGCCGCGCATGCGGATGTCGCCGGGGTTTGCGCGGCGGCGGGCGCGCGTTATATGACAGCGCCGGCGGGGCGCGGGCAGCAACTGCGGGCCGGCGCGAAGCAGGCCCGCGGCGCGGTGCTGTGGTTCCTGCATGCGGATGCCCTGGTGCCGGCCAATGCAACTGCCGCTATCCGGGACGCTGTCGCGCAGGGCGCGCAGGCCGGCTATTTTCAGTTTCGCTTCTCGGGCGCGCGCACCTGGACCAAGCGCGTCATCGAGTTCTTCGTGCGCTGGCGCTGCCGCGTGGCTACGGTGTACGGTGACCAGGGGCTGTTTGCGCGGCGCGAAGTTTACGAACGTACGCCGGGATTCGCGGCGACCCCGCTGTTCGAGGAAGTCCCGCTGGTGCGGGCGCTGCGTGCTGCGGGACGATTCACCGCGTTGCCTGCCGCCATCGAAGTGGATTGCCGGCGCTGGGAGCGCCGCGGCTTCTGGCGCCAGACACTGATCAACCGCCTGTTAGCTCTGGGATACGCGCTGGGCGTATCGCCGCAGCGCCTGGCGCTCTGGTACCGTGGCAGAGGCTGAAAGCATGGACGCGAAGGCACGTGGCGACTGGCTGTTGACGCCCAAGGGCGACGCCCGCGGCTACATCCAGCCGCATACCCTGAGCGAGCTGTGGTTTCACACCGGGACGGCCTGCAACCTCGAGTGCCCGTTCTGTCTCGAGGGCAGCAAGCCGGGCGACAACCGGCTGCAGCGCATCACGCTCAAGGATGCGCAGCCTTTCATGGATGAAGCGGTGCAACTGGGCGTGAAGCAGTTTTCCTTCACCGGCGGCGAGCCGTTCCTGATCAAGGACATCGTCAGGATCCTGGACGCGGCCTTGCAGCACGCGCCGTGCCTGGTGCTGACCAATGGCGTTGGCGCGTTGCCGAAACGCATCGCGCAGCTCGTACCATTGCAGCAACGGCCTAACAGGCTGAGTTTTCGCATCAGCATCGACTGGCCGGATGCGGCGCGTCACGATGCCGGTCGCGGCGCCGGGAATTTTGCGATCAGCTGGGATACGGCGCGGCGGCTGGTCGAGGCGGGTTTTCATGTGTCGATCGCGCGGCAGATGAAGCTGGGCGAGGATCGGGCCGCGGTCGACGCCGAGTACGCGCGCCTCTGCGTGGCTAACAACCTGCCAGCCGATACGCGTATCGTGTTTTTCCCCGATTTTGGCGTTCCCGAGGAAACGCGGGAAGTGCCTTTCGTAACGCATTCCTGCATGACGACCTACCAGACCGAAGCGACGCGCCGCGAATTCATGTGCGCGTTCAGCAAGATGGTGGTCAAGCAGGGCGGACGCATGCGCGTGTACGCCTGCACGCTGGTCGACGATGACCCGGACTACGACCAGGGCGGCAGCCTGCGGGAAAGCATGGGCAAGCGGGTCATGCTGCGCCACCACCGCTGCTTCAACTGCTTCAAGTTCGGCGCGTCCTGTAGCGAAGGCGCCGGGCACTGAAACATTTGCCCGGTTGGGCCGGTCTGACTAGCCATGTGGGTCCGAAGCTCGATATTTGCCTGCGTGATGCTGTCGGCGCCGTCCTTGCCGGCGCAGCAAAGCGCGGCGGATTTTGATCATCAGCACAGCCAGTATGCGGAAGTCCTGGCGCGCGTAGTCCATGCCGGGGCCGTTGACTATGCCGCGCTGCAGCGCGACCGCAATTTGTTACACAACTACCGTGCGCGGCTGGCGGCGGTCTCCGGGAAAACGCTGGAATCCTGGACGCGCGATCAGCAGCTTGCGTTCTGGATCAACGCCTACAATGCCAGCGTGTTGGCAACCATCCTCGATCACTATCCGATTACCCGCGGCTCGCTGATCGGCCTGGCATTTCCGGCGAATTCAATCTGGCAGATTCCCGGCGCGTTCAAGACCGCGCGCCATAAGCTTGCTGGCCGTACCAGATCGCTCGATAACATCGAGCACGACATCGTACGGCCCGGTTTTCGCGAACCGCGCGTGCATATGGCGCTGGTTTGTGCGGCGCGGGGCTGTCCGCCACTGCGTGCCGAGCCATTTGTCAGCAACCGGCTCGATGCCCAGCTGGACGACCAGACCCGGGTCTATCTCGGCGATCGCGAACACGGATTCAGCTGGGACAGCGCCACGAAACGGCTGGCGGTCTCCAGTATCTTCAAATGGTTTGCGGAGGATTTCGCCGCCGGCGGCGGTGTGCGTGCCTTCGTAGCACGGCACCTCGGCGATCCGGTCCTTGCGACCGCGGTCCGCGATACCAGCAACAGCCTGCGATACCTAGACTATGACTGGACCTTGAATGAGCGCTGACCCGTGAATCTACGGGCGGTCGCAATGGCGATCGGCCCAGCGCTGCTACTCGGCGCGCTCGGCAGCGCGAGCGCGCTGGCCTGGGAGCCGGACGCGGCCGAGCAGGCCCGGTTGTTAGCAGGTGAAATCATCGTGCAGGCGGATATCGATCCGTCAGGCGCATCGGGCCATGCCCGGGCCGCGGTCTGGATCGCCGCGCCGCGTGAACAGGTGTACGTGTGGATGACCGACTGCCCGAAAGCCCTGACGTTCGTGCCGCGGTTGACTGGCTGCAAGATTCTGGAAACAGGGCCCGATAAGGGCTCGGCACTGATAGCGCACGAGGTGAACTACAGCTGGTTTCTGCCGCGCATGCACTACGTGTTTCGCGCCCGCAATAATTACCCGTCCCAGGTGGATTTCGAGGAGGTATCCGGTGATCTGGCGATCAATCGCGGCAGTTGGCGCCTGGCGGCCGTGCCCGATGCCGGTCACACGCTGCTGATCTACGAAGTTCGCATCAAGCCGCGCCTGTATGTGCCGCAATGGCTGGTGCGGCGCAGCTTGCGCAAGGATTTGCCGGAATTGCTGACGGCGCTGCGCCGCGTCAGCGAAGCCGGCGCCAGGTCCCCATGAAACCGCTGCTGAGCATCGTCGTGCCGGTGTTGAACGAAGCGCGCTACCTGCCGCAGTTGCTCGCGCGCCTGCGTGGTTTTGGCGAGCAGGTCGAGACCCTGGTGGTCGACGGCGGCAGCAGCGACGGCAGCCAGACCCTGGTGCGCGCCGACGGCCGTGCGATTCTGTTAGCCAGCGCGCGCGGACGGGCGCGCCAGATGAATGCCGGCGCGGCCGAGGCGCGGGCACCGTTGCTGTTCTTCCTGCACGGCGATACGCTTCCGCCGCCCGAGGCGCCGGAGCTGATTATCCGGGCTTTGACGGATCCTGGTGTGCTGGCCGGCAGTTTTCGGCTCGCCTTTGATCGCGATTCCGCGTTGCTGCGCTTCTACGCGTGGTGCACATCGGCTAACAACCTGTTGACGACCTATGGCGATCAGGGCCTGTTCCTGCGCCGCGGTGATTTCGAAGAGCTGGGTGGCTTTCCGGACCTGCCGTTTCTCGAGGACATCGAGTTCCAGCGGCGCCTGCGCCGCCACGGCAGGATGATAAAGCTGGACTCTGCGGTACGAACGTCGGCGCGCAGGTTTGAGCGCCATGGCGTCCTGGGACAGCAGCTGCGTAACGTTGCCATTGTCGGTGCTTATCTCGTCGGTGCCCCAGCGGCGCGGCTCAAGAAGCTTTACACCGACGCACGCTGACTCCCGACCGCATTGCGGCTCGGGGTCCGGACGGGTTATTGTCGCAACCATGAAATTGAACCGGCGCATCGTGTTAGGTGGCCTGGCAGCCATGGGAGCCGCGCGCGGCGTCGCTGCAGCTGACAGCCAAAGGAAGACCCGCGGCGCGCGGGCGGAGTCCTGCGACGTCGCCATCGTCGGCGCCGGTCTCGCAGGCCTCAACGCCGCGCTGATCCTGGCAGCGGAGGGCCTCAAGGTGCGGGTTCTGGAGGGCAGCAAGCGCGTCGGCGGCCGCGTCCATACCGCGCGCGGCTGGCACCTGGCGCCGGATCTTGGCGGCGTGCAGATCGGCCCGACCTATGCACGGGTCCGCGATGTCGCGCGGCAGCTCAAGATAGAACTGGCGCCGGGCGCGCATGTCAATGCACCGTATTCATTTGTGTTAGGTGACCAGCTGGTGCCCGCGAAGCAGTGGGAGTCATCACCGCTGAACAAGCTGCCGGACAACGAGCGCCGGATTCCACCGCAGGCGCTCAATGCCTTCTACGTCGAACAGCGCACGCCTTTCAGCGATCTGGATGACTGGCTGAAACCCGAAGCCGCGCAGTTCGACATGTCTCTCAGTGCGTGGCTGCGCAACAAGGGTGCATCGGAAGAGGCGCAGCGGTTAATCCGCACCACCCAGGGGCTCGCCAGCCTGGAATCGGCGTCGGTGTTGAGAATGTTGCAGGAAGGCACGCGTTCGCGGGCCGATGTGCGTGCGCTGGTCGTGACCGACGAAACGCGTCGCATGGACGTCTTCCAGCGTTTTGCGCTGGCGTCATCGCACGCAGTTGCCGGCACGTCGGCAATTCCGGAGGCGATGGCCGCGGCGTTAGGTGATGCGGTGCGGATCGAGCACACGGTGCGCGAGATCCGCCAGGACGCAAGCGGTTGCGACCTCGCCTGCGCCAATGGCGCGCGCCTGCGCGCGCGCTTCATCGTTGCGGCCGCGCCTTTCGGCGCGTTGCGCGCCATTCGCATGATTCCAGACTGGCCGGCCGTGCAGGGCGAAGCGGTGCGCCAGATGCCGTATCACAACCAGAGCCAGGTGTGGCTGCGGGTCCGCAAGCCCTACTGGGAAATGGATGGCATCGAGGCGTCGATGTGGACCGACGGCGTATTCACGCTGGTCCGGCAGCAAATCGAATCTGACGGCACGCGCGAGCTCATCAGCTGCCTGGCCTTCAACGATCGCGCGAAGTCACTCGATGCCATGCCCCATGAAGATCGCGGCCGGTTCGCGATCGCGACGCTGGAGAAAATCCGGCCGTCGCTGCGCGATCAGCTGGAGTTTGTGGGCGCACATTCCTGGCTGCAGGTGCCGCTGGTGCGTGGCTGCAGCCACCAGTTTCAGCCGGGACGGGCTTTCGACTGGACGCATGCCTATCTCAAGCCGCACGGCCTGGTGCATGTCGCGGGCGAGCACGCGCGCCGGCTGGAAGTCGGCATGGAATCCGCGATGGAAAGCGGCGAACGCTGCGCGCTCGAGATCCTGGAGCGCGGCCTGAGCTAACACCGGCCGCCTGTCACCAGGCCGCCAGCGATTACTTCTTCAGATGCGCCGGCTTTTGCGTGCGTGCATAGTCCTCGAGACTGGAGAGACTCGGGCCCTCGGTCCACTCAGTCGGCGCCTGGAAATACTTGTCGTAGTTCTTGTGCGCGTAATCCAGGACCTGCCGCGACAGATACTGTTCCAGATTGTCGGTGGTTCCCTGGAAGCAGGCGTATTGCACATGGCCCGGCCGCATGCCCATCAGCATCCACGGCAGCCACGGCGTGGTGCGGTTCCAGACGCCGCGATAGTGCAGCGCGGTCGTCTTTTCATTCTGCATGTCCGCGACGCTGATGTCGTGGGTGAAAAACTCCGAGACCTGCGCAATCGGACCGGCGGATTCGCGCGGCCACTTGTCTGGCTGCAGCGCGCTCGGATAGGCAAGGTGAATATGCACCTCCATCGCGAGCTGATCGCCAAACTGGTACCACGGCAGGATGAACGGGATCCTGGGCGGCGCTTCCTGGTTCAAGCCGCCGAATTTCGGCGGCGCCGGGAAATGGTCCTCGATCATGTAATTGAAAGGGTCGTTGGCCACATGCACGGCTTTCACCGTCTCGCCACTCAGCGGATTGCGCCATTCGTCCAGCACTTCGCCCGTTTTCGAGTCGGTGTAGACGATGATTTCGCGGCACATGCGCCGGATCGCGCCGTTGGCGCCCTCGGCCAGGCGAATGGCGCCGAAGCCGGCGGCGCCCATCAGGTCGACGATCTTCTTGTTAGGTTCGACGGCCATCACATAGCCCCGGAACCAGAAGTATTGCTGCTTGCCGAAATTGAGGTCGCCCTGGATGCGCGCGTATGCCAGCTGGTTGCCGCGGCCGGTTGTCAGGTCGAGGTACGGGCCCTTGAGGCCCGGCCCGATTCCGTACATCGACGTCGCGGGCGCGGCCTTGGCCGCAGCCAGCGTCGAGCCGCCGAGGCTTGCCATGCCGGCTGCGCCGATGGCGAGCGATGCGCCGAAGCCGCCGGCGGTTTCAAGAAAATCACGGCGCTTCAGCACGGAACTGTTGTTAGTGTCGGAACTGGACATGGCGCAACCTCGGATGCAGGGGATGACGGCAGGCGGCCACTATGCCCTAGCTCAGCCTGCCGGGCTAGCGCAGCAGCAGCTCCACGAGCTCGCGGTGTTCCGGCGTCATGCGCTCGCGCGGCGTGACGATGGCCTTCTCGAGCAGGTGACGGCTGGCCCTGCGATCATCGGCCTTGTGTGCCGCGACCACCTTGGCTAACAATTTCTGCACACGTTGCAGGTTGCGCCCGAACAGCGTCATGGCCATTTCCAGCGTGACATGCTGTGACGGGTCGTCCTGCCAGCAGTCGTAATCGGTGACCACCGCGATGGTGCAGTAGCTCATCTGTGCCTCGCAGGCGAGAAACGCCTCGGGCACGTTGGTCATGCCGACCAGGTCCGC
>DAIQQI010000164.1:0-7261 GCA_036786925.1 Steroidobacteraceae bacterium | reverse complement strand
GCCGCTGCCGCACCTGGCGCTGCTGGTGTCCGGCGGCCACACCATGCTGGTCGATGTCGAGGCCGCCGGGCGTTACCACGTGTTAGGCACGACGCGCGATGACGCCGCCGGTGAAGCGTTCGACAAGATCGCCAAGTTGTTAGGCCTGCCGTATCCCGGCGGACCGGAGCTGGCGCGGCTCGCTACCCTGGGGCGGCCGGGCGCGCTCGACCTGCCACGCCCGATGCTCGACCGGCCCGGGCTGGAATTCAGTTTCAGCGGCTTGAAGACCGCGGCGTCGTTGGCGCTGCGGGCCAGCGATGGCAGCGACCGGGCGCGCGCCGACATTGCGCACGCGGCGCAGCATGCGATCGTCGAAACACTGGTGGCGAAGACCCTGCGCGCGCTCGAGGAAACCGGCCACCGGGCGCTGGTCGTTGCCGGCGGGGTGGGCGCTAATGCACTGTTGCGCGAGCGCCTGCGCGCCGCGGCGGCGCGCCAGGGAGTGCGCGTGTACTATCCGCGGCTCGAATTCTGCACCGATAATGCGGCGATGATCGCCATGGCGGGCCTGGTGCGCCTGCGGCACGGCGAACAGGAACCGCTGGCGATTCGCGCCCAGGCGCAGTGGCCTCTGCAAAGTCTGACCATAGGATGAATTGTTAGCATGTCGACCGATAAACCCCCGGATGTGATTTTTCTGCGCGGCCTCGAGGTCGAGTGCATCATTGGCTTCATCGAGTGGGAGCGGCGCGTCAAGCAGACCGTGGTCATCGATCTGGAACTGCCGGTCGACTGCGCACGGGCGGCGGTCCGCGACGATGTCGCCGACACCCTCGACTACAAGCAGATCGCCAAACGCGTCAGCGCTTTCGTCGCCGCGTCGGAATTCAAGCTGGTCGAGACCATGGCCGAGCGCATGGCGCAACTCCTGTTAGCGGAATTCGCCCTGCCGTGGGTCAGGATCTCGATCAACAAGCCGGGCGCGATTCGCGGTTCGCGCGATGTCGGCGTGCGGGTCGAGCGTCACCGCCAATGACCCAGGTGTACATCGCGGCCGGCGGCAACATCGAGCCGGTCGCAAGCTTGTCGCAGGCACTCACGCTGCTGCGTGCAACCTGGCCGGACATTCAATTTTCGCGCGCATATCGAAATGCCGCCGCCGGCTTCGAGGGCGATGATTTCATCAATCTCGCCGCCGGATTTAACACCGACCTGTCGCTGGCGCAGGTGCTGGCGCGCCTGCATGACATCGAACGCGCCTGTGGCCGGGAACGCGATGTGCCGAAGTGGGCGCCGCGCTCGATGGACCTCGACGTGCTGCTGTTCGGCGCGATGGTCGGCGAGTTTCCAGGCGCAGTCCTGCCGCGCCCGGACCTGCTCAAGCGTGCCTACATGCTGGGCCCGCTGGCCGAGATTGCCGGCGACCTGCGCCATCCGCTGACTGGCCTGAGCATTGCGGAGCACTGGCGCCGCTTCGATCGCGCCGCGCACGCGCTGCATCCGGTCGATGTGCCGGGTCTCAATTCCGCCGGTTGTTAGGCGTCGATGCGGCGCTCACCAGCCGATGCTGCGGCCGCCATCGACCGCAAGAATCTGCCCGGTGACATAGGGCGCCTGGGTCGCGAAAAACAGCACCGCGCGCGCAACGTCCTCGGAGGTACCCGCGCGCTTCAGCACCGTGCGATCGATGATGCGTTGCTGGAACGCCGGGTCGGCGCCCGAGTCTTCAGGCCACATCACCGGGCCGGGCGCGACGCCGTTGACGCGCACCTGCGGGCCGAGTTCACGCGCCAGGCCCCGGGTCAGCATCGCCAGGCCCGCCTTGGCGACGCTGTAGGTCAGGTAGCGGCGCAACGGGCGCATGCCGTGGATATCGAGAATATTGACGATCAGTCCTTGTGTGAGACGCAAGGAAGGTGCCGCCGCCTGCGACAGGAACAGTGGCGCTTTCAGATTGCTGCCGATGAGATCGTTCCACTGCGCCTCGGTGATCTCGCCAACGGCGGTGGGGTAAAAAGTCGAGGCGTTGTTGACCAGGATGTCCAGTGCGCCGAATTTCTCCAGCGCCTTGCGCGGCAACTGGTCGATCTGCGCGGTGTCGAGCAGGTCCAGCGCACAAGTCATGGCGCTGCCGGCGCGCCGCGCTTCGAGTTCGCGCACCAGCTTGTTAGCTTCGGCGGCGGAGCGGTGGTAGTGGACCAACACGTTCGCGCCGGCGCCGTGCAGCGCGCGGACGATTTCGGCGCCAACCCGGCGCGCGCCACCCGTCACCAGCGCGGTCTTGCCGGCCAGCGGTGCGGCATCGGGCGTATCGTTGCGGGCATCCTTGGTCATGGTGCTGACAGCATATGACGCCGGACGGTCGTGCCTCAACGATTTTTCCAGTGCTTGCCCCGGCCGAGCAGGGCCACAGCGCGCGCGTGCTGGGCGCGCTGCGCCAGGAGATCGCCGCCCACGGCGGCTGGATCCCGTTCAGCGACTACCAGCAACGGGTGCTCTACGCCCCGGGACTTGGTTACTACAGCGCCGGCGCCGTGAAGTTCGGCAGCGGCGGGGACTTCGTCACCGCGCCGGAAATCTCGCCGCTGTTCGGGCGCGCTGTCGCGCGCTGGCTCGCCCCTTTGTTAGCAGCCTGTGGCCCTGGCGCCGGGATTCTCGAGCTGGGGGCGGGCAGCGGTGCGCTGGCGCTGCAGCTGTTAGCAGAACTGGCGGCCATGGGTCGCGCGCCGGCGGCGTATTCGATCGTCGAGGTCAGCGCCGATCTGCGCGCGCGCCAGTCAGCGGCCTTGAGCGCCGCCGCGGCATCGCACGGCGTGCCATTGCGCTGGCTGGAGCGGCTGCCGGAAGCATTCACCGGCGTGATCCTCGCGAATGAAGTGCTGGACGCGTTGCCGTGCGAGCGCTTTGTGCAGGGGCCGTCCGGATTGTTAGCTCGTGGCGTGGCGGCCGGCGCCGCCGGGGAGTTGCTGGACGCGCTGCGTGACCCCGAGGCGACACCAGACATGGCGCTGACGACGGCCGGGTCATTGCGCGACTGTTATGCGGATTTTCAACGGCGCCTGCAGGCCGGCGATTGCCGCCTGCCGCAGGGCTATGCGGGGGAATTCATTCCGTCGCTGGCGCCCCTGGTGCGATCGCTGTCCGCGACGCTGCGGCTGGGTGCGCTGGTGCTGGTGGACTACGGCTTGCCGCGCCGCCAGCTATATCTGCCGGAGCGCGGTGCCGGCACGCTGCGTTGCATTCGCCGGCACCACGCGCACGACGATCCGTACCGCGACCCGGGCCTGACCGACATCACCTGCTGGGTGGATTTCACGGCGGTTGCCGAGGCGGCGCACGACTGCGGCCTGTCGCTGCGCGCATTTGCGACGCAGATGGGCTGGCTGCTGGACGCGGGCCTTGAGTCGTTGCTCGCGGCGGCGATGGCGACCGCGGCCAGCGATGCCGGGCGTATCCAGCTGGCGCAGGGCGCCAAGACATTGCTGTTGCCGGGCGAAATGGGCGAAGCTGTCAAAATGATGTGCCTGACACGTGGCTTGGCCGACGAGCTGGGCCGGGTCGGGATTCAGGATTTGCGCGCGTCGCTGTGAGCTGACGCCATAACAAGGATCAGGCATGGAATGGTGGCAGGCAGTGGTGTTGGCCGTGGTGCAGGGACTGACCGAGTTCCTGCCGGTATCGAGCTCCGGGCACCTGGTGCTGGTGCCGAAGTTGTTAGGCTGGGCGGACCAGGGGCTGGCATTTGACGTTGCCGTGCATGTCGGCACGCTGGTCGCGGTGCTGGCGTACTTCCGGCGCGACCTGTTGCCGCTGCTGCGCGGCCTGTGGAACTGGCTGTCGGGGGATCGCCAGGATGCGCAGGGCCGGCTCGCGGTCAACCTGCTGTTAGGCACCATACCCGTGGGCCTGGTCGGGCTGTTCTTCAACAAGTGGATCGAAGCCAACCTGCGCAGCCCGTTTGTGGTCGCGTTCCAGCTCGCCGTGTTCGGCATCGTGCTGTGGACGGTGGACCGGTTCGGGCAACGCAAGCGCGGCGAGCTCGACGTTACCGTGCCACAGGCGCTGCTGATCGGCATCGGCCAGGCGCTCGCGCTGGTGCCGGGCACGTCGCGTTCCGGTATCACCATGACCATGGGGCTGGTCTCCGGGCTAACAAGAGACGCGGCGGCCAGGTTCGCCTTTCTGCTGTCGATTCCCGGCATCGGGCTGGCCGGCGCCTATGAGGGATTCAAGGTTGCGACCGGCGCGGTCGCCACGGTGCCGGTCGGTGAAATGCTGATCGGTGCGGTCGTGTCAGCCGTGGTCGGCTTCGCGTGCATCCACTATTTCCTGCGCGCGATCTCGCGCATCGGTTTCGCGCCTTTCATGTGGTATCGCCTGGCGCTGGCGGCGGTGGTGGTGGCGGTGTATGCCGGCGGCGGGACTGCCTGAGCATGCGCGGGCATGCGCTTCTGTTAGCTCTGCTGCTGGGTGGCGTCGCGGTCTCGAGCCAGGCTGACCAGGTCAGCCGCCTGACCGGCGCCGAGGCGGTCGAGGCCTGGGTGCGGCTCAAGGGCGATGCCGGTGGAGCTACCACCTATGAATGGGTGTCGGGAACGGCCTTTGGCGTGCCCGCCGACGGCCCGTCGGTCGAATTGTTCCGCATGGAGAGCGTCACGGTCCGGCGCTTCGAGAAGATCGGAGCCGCGAGTTACATCGAAAGGAACTATGCCTGCCGCCTGTATCGCGATGCGCAGACGGGCGAATTCGTCGATCGTTTCCTGAATCCGCTGACTGGCCGCGACGTCGTCGTGACCAATCGTTGCAGCGCGGCGCCGGCGGTGCGCTACACGCCGGACAAGGTCGAGCTGCTGAGCGACATGAAATTCGAGAGCAGCGCGCTCGGCGGGCCGATGCAGCTCGAGAAACTGACCATGGGCGATGTCGTGGTGATCCGCCGCAACGTGCGCGCGCAGTTCGTGTCGCCGAGCAGCGGCGAGTTGCGGCGCGAGCTGTCGGTGGATTCATTCACCACCACGCCACGCGCGCTGGCTGACAAAAAGCTGCGGATGCTGGCGCCGGCCTACCATTGGGAGGCGGTCGGCGGCTGGATGGCGGATCTCGCGATGGGCGACCGTCCCGGCCGCATGCTCTGGTCGATTTTCGGCCGCAATTACCGATCGGCTGAAGAATTGCCAGCGGATTTCCGCAAGGCACTGTTGCAGCGTGTCCCGGACGCCTTTCAGCGCCCACTCAACTGATTGTTAGGCGCGCAGACCCAGCGCCGCGATCGCATCCAGGCGCCGGCGCCGCAGTTGTTCGCCAATCAGTGCGCCGTCCAGGCCGGCCATTTCCTCGGGCTTGAGACTCGCCTGCTGGGCGGCGGCCAGCGCGCGCGCAAACAGTGCCGCCTGCGGGTAGTCGTTGCCTTCGAGGCCCTTGCGCCCGCGCGCATCGAACTCGCAGGCAGCTAACAACTCGGCGAAGCGCGCCGGGCGGCGCAACGCATCGCACTGTTCCAGCGTCTGCAGCACGGTCGCCGGCCGCAACTGGGTGACCGTGTGCACGTGCGTATGGAAGCGACAGACCAGCCGCGCCAGGTCCCGGCACTCGTTAGGTACCCGGAGCCGGTCGCAGACCGCATCGATGCTGGCGACGCCGGAATTTTCGTGGCCCGGGTGCTGCGGCAGGCGATGCGGCGGCGTCAGTCCCTTGCCGAGATCGTGCATCAGCACCGCAAAGCGTACCGGCAGCGAGGCGCCGGCATCGGCCGCGAGGCGCAGCGCCATCATCACGTGCACGCCCGTGTCGATTTCCGGATGCCAGCGCTCGGGTTGCGGTATGCCCCACAGGCGGTCCAGTTCCGGCAGGATGACCTTGAGCGCGCCGCAGGCGCGCAAGGTTTCAAAAAAGACCTCGGGCCGGTCCTCGCCTAACGCCCGCGCCATTTCCTGCCACACACGTTCGGCTACCAGCGCGGATACTTCACCGCTGGTGACCATGGCGCGCATCAGCGCCAGCGTCTCGGCGGCGACCGTAAAGCCCGCCGCGGCGAAACGCGCGGCGAAGCGCGCCACGCGCAGGATCCGTACCGGATCCTCGACGAAGGCCTCGGAGACGTGCCGCAGCAGCCGCGCCTCGAGGTCGCGCTGGCCGCCGTAGGGATCGACGATCCCGCCGGCGGAGTCCTGCGCCATCGCGTTTATGGTCAGGTCGCGCCGGCGCAGATCGTCGGCCAGGCTAACATCGCTGGAAAACTCGGTGACAAAGCCGAGATAGCCGGGAGCGGTCTTGCGCTCGCGCCGGGCTAACGCGTACTCCTCCTGCGTCCCGGGGTGCAGAAACACCGGAAAATCAGCGCCCACGCGCCGATAGCCCTGCCGCTCGAGATCTTCGGGACGCGCGCCGACGACGACCCAGTCGCGCTCCTTGACGGCTCGCCCGAGCAGCTGATCGCGCACCGCGCCGCCGACCAAGTAGACTTCCATGTGTGCATGTTACCCGAGCATCGTTGCTCTGCCTGCTGCTGGCGGCGCTGACTGGCTGTTACAGCCTGCAGGCCGCGCGCGGGCAGTGGGCCCTGTCGCGCGCCAGCAAGCCCATCAAGGATGTGGTCGCGGCGCCGGGCAGCTCCGAGAAGTTGCGTGGCCAGCTGCAGCAGGTGCAGGCCGTGCGCGCATTCGCGATCCGCGAGCTGGGGCTGCCGGACAATGCCAGCTATATGCGCTATGCCGAGTTGCGCCGGCCATTTGTCGTGTGGAACGTGGTCGCGACGCCGGAATTGTCGCTGACCCCGCAGCGCTGGTGCTTCCCGGTGGCAGGTTGTGTTAGCTACCGCGGCTATTTCCGGGAGCGCAGCGCACAAAAGTTCGCGGCCCGTCAGCGCCAGCGCGGACGCGATGCCATGGTGGGCGGCGTGCCGGCCTATTCCACGCTGGGCTACTTCGCCGATCCGGTTCCCGACACCCTGCTGCGCTTTGGCGACCTGGCCGTTGCCGAGACCATCATTCATGAACTGGCGCATCAGCGCCTCTACGTCGCAGGCGACAGCGATTTCAACGAAGCCTTCGCGACCGTGGTCGCACAACAGGGCCTGCAACGCTGGCTGACATCCCAGCAGCGCACGGCAGACCTGCAGAAGCAGCAGCGCGAGCAGGCCGCCGGCATGGAATTCGATGCGCTGTTTGCCGCCGCGCGCCGCGATCTGCTGGCGATCTATGGCTCCACGGACCCGGCCGAAGCGAAGCGCCGGTCAAAGCAGGCGCGATTGACGCGCCTCGGCGCGGATCTGTTAGCGGTC
>DAIQQI010000441.1:0-2197 GCA_036786925.1 Steroidobacteraceae bacterium | reverse complement strand
ACTGCGCCCGATGCGCAGTTCCGCTTTCACTCAGGTCTGCCAGCGGCCTGACGCCGCCGCCGAAGCGCAGCTCATCGATGCGGCCACCGGCGACCCGGATGCATTGAACGCCGTCGTACCAGGCGTCCAGCACCACCCGCGTGCGGGGTTGGCCATCCACGAGGTGCTGGTGGATGCCGGGCCGGTGCGTATGCCCATGGATCATCAGTTGCGCGTTAGCTGCGCCGAATACGCGCTCCACCGTTGCGGTATTGACATCCATGATGCTGGGACGCGCCTGCGCCATGTGCTTGCGGCTGCCGGCCCGGGCAATGGCGGCGAGCGCATTGCGGGTGGTCGCGCTGAGCGCCAGCAACCTGCGGCGCCAGCCCGGCTCATTGACCAGGCTGCGCAGCTGCTGGTAGTTGCGATCATCGGTGCATAGCAGGTCGCCATGTGTTAGCAAAGTGGTGATCCCGTCGATCTCGAGCAGCACCGGATCGGGCAGCAGGCGCGCACCGGTCTGGGCGGCGAACTCACCGTCGAGCAGAAAATCGCGGTTGCCGCGCATCACGAAGATCGGCACGCCACTCGCGCTGAGGGCGCGCAGGGCCTGGCAGACCCGCGCCCGCGGCGCATCGATCAGGTCATCGCCAAGCCAGGTTTCAAAAAGGTCGCCCAGCACGTAGAGCGCACGCGCGCTGCGGGCCTCGCTGCCCAGGAACTCGACGAATTGCTCGATGGCGCGCGGCTGTGCGCCATCCAGATGCAGGTCAGAAACGAATACGTAGGCCACGTTGATTTCCCGCGGGCGAGTTTAGCCTACCGGCCATGGGGCGACACCCGTAAAATGCGGCGATGCTCGCCGGTCCCCAGGTCACACGCTTCGCTCCCAGCCCGACGGGCGAGGTGCACCTGGGCAACGCGCGCACCGCCTTGTTCAATTTTCTGCTGGCGCGCCAGAGCGGCGGCCGTTTCCTGCTGCGCATCGAGGACACCGATCGCGAGCGCAGCAAGGAAGAATTCGTCGACGCCCTCAAGCGCGACCTCGAGTGGCTGGGAATCGGCTGGGACGGCGCGCCGCTGCGGCAGTCCGAGCGCGGCACCGAATACCAGAGCGCGTTTGCCGAGCTCGAGAAACTCGGCCGCGTCTACCCCTGCTATTGCAGCGCGCAGGAACTGGAGTTCTCGCGGCGCGCGCAGCTGGCCTCCGGACGGGCGCCGCGCTACGCCGGTACCTGCCGCGAGCTAACAAGCGAGCAACGCGCGGCGCAGGAGCGGACCGGCCGCATGGCGGGCTGGCGTTTCCGGGTCAACGCGGGCGAGAAGATCGAATTCAACGACCTGGTGCACGGCGCGCAGGTCTTCGCGAGCGATGACATCGGCGATTTCATCATCCGGCGCGCCGACGGCACGGCCGCGTTTTTCTTCTCGAACGCGGTCGACGATGCCGCGATGGGCATCACGCTGGTGCTGCGCGGCGAAGATCACCTGGCTAACACGCCGCGGCAGCTGATGCTGCTGTCCGCGCTCGGGCGGCCGGCGCCGCGCTACGCGCACGTCGCGCTGATCAACGGCATGGATGGCACGCCGCTGTCGAAACGCAACGGCGCGCGCAGCGTGGCGCAGCTGCGCGAGGAAGGGTACCTGGCGGCCGCGATCAACAATCTGCTGTACCGGCTCGGGCATGCGAGTGCTGAGGGAGAATTGCTGAGCCTCGAGGCCATGACGCAGCGGCTGGATGCGGGTCACTTCGGGCGCGCCCCGGCGCGCTTTGACGTTGCGCAGCTGCTGTCCTGGCAGAAGCAGGCGGCGCACGGACTGTCCGCAGAACGCTTCGCGCAGTGGCTCGGAGCGGTCCGGCCCAGTCACTGCGATGCGCAGCAGCTGCAGCACTGGTTCCGCGCGGTGCAGGCTAACACCGTGCTGCCGGCGGATGCCGCGGCCTGGGCCCGGGTCATCGACGGCCCGCCCCCGGCTCTTGATGCGAGCGCGCTGGAGAAAGTGCAGGCGGCGGGCGCCAGGTTCTTCGCGGCCGCGGCAGCGGCGGCGCGCGAGCACGGCGCGAACTGGCAGGCGCTCTGCAAGGCCGCACAGGCCGCGAGCGGCGCCAAGGGCGCGAATCTCTATCGCCCGTTGCGCCTGGCGCTGACCGGCAATGAGCAGGGCCCGGACCTCGGAACCTTTTTGTTAGCCATGCCGGTGGATGAAATCCAGC
>DAIQQI010000440.1:0-2208 GCA_036786925.1 Steroidobacteraceae bacterium | reverse complement strand
GATCGCGCGGCCAAGGAAGGGTTTTATTCACTGCAGACCGGGCTTGCCCCGGCGGGCGCAAGTGCGGCGGATGCTGCGTTTCCGACGCACCTGGCGCAATTCACTGCCACGGCCCGGGAATACCGCCTGACGCCCGGAGCGCAGGAACTGCGTGTGCCGCTGACCTGGACTGACGGGCAGGGCGTCACGGTCACCAAGACTTTCGTTTTCAAGCCCGGCCAATATCGCGTCGATCTCGAGTACCAGATCGAGAATCGCTCCGCCGCGCCGTTTGTCGCCGCCGCCTACGCGCAGATTCTGCGCGATGACATTCAGCCGGAAACGTCGATGTTCAGCGTCGAAAGCTATTCGTACAAAGGGCCGGCGTACTACGACGGCACCAAGTACACCAAGCTCGCGCTCAAGAGCGAGGACAACCACAAACTGTCCAGGGACCTGACCGGCGGTTGGATCGCCGGCATGGAGCACCATTTCGTCAGTGCCGTGGTGCCCGATCCTGGCAAGAGCTACCACTACGACATCAAGGTCAGTGGCCGGCAATACCTGATATCCGTGTTAGGTCCGGCGCAGGCGGTGGCGGCTGGCGCGGACGCCAAGATCGACGAGCGACTGTTCGTCGGCCCGAAACTGCAGGCGCAGCTGAAACAGACGGGCGTCGAGCTCGACCGCGTCACCGACTACGGCACATTGACGATTCTGTCGCGGCCGCTGTTCTGGCTGATCGAAAAAGTCCACGGCCTGTTAGGTAACTGGGGCTGGGCGATATTGATCACAACCCTGCTGCTCAAGCTCGCGTTCTACCCGCTGGCCGAGACCGCCGGCAAGTCCATGGCCAAGATGCGCGTGCTGGCTCCGCGGATGAAGGCGCTGCAGGAGACCTACAAGGACGATCGCGAGAAACTCGGCCGCGCCACCATGGAGCTGTACCAGAAAGAGAAGATCAATCCGCTCGCGGGCTGCCTGCCGATGCTGATCCAGATGCCGGTATTCCTGGCGTTCTACTGGGTCTTGCTGGAGAGCGTCGAGATGCGCCAGGCGCCGTTCATGGGCTGGATCCAGGACCTGTCGTCGCGCGATCCGTTCTTTGTGCTGCCAGTGCTGAACGCCGTTGCCATGTACGTGCAGTTCAAGCTCAATCCGCCGCCGCCGGATCCGATGCAGGCCAAGATTTTTCAATTCATGCCGCTGGTCGTCTCGGCGACCTTCGTGTTTTTCCCCGCGGGCCTGGTGTTGTACTGGGTTACCAGTACGTTGCTGGGAATCCTGCAGCAGTGGAATATCAACCGGCGCATTGAAGCGGTGCAGGCGAAGATCAAGGCGAACTGAGCGGTTTCGTTGTGGGCGGGCGGCCCGGTGGCGCCCGCCGCCGTCTGCTCGCAATCGCGCGGCCTTCGGCTACCCTCACTCATGCTGCGCGCTTGGACACATTCGGGCATCGCCAGACCATGACGTCATCGACCGCGCGCGCCGGGCATTCGTTCGGCGCGCTCCAGCTCGCCAACAGCGGCGGGCGCCGCCGGGCCGAACGTCCATAGAATCCGCGTGCCAGCCCGGCTAGAGCTTCGAAGTCCTGGCCGCAATTTGCCTGGAAAGCGTCGGGTCGAAACCTCGAATGTGGCGACGACCTAACAACTTCGCGATAGCAGTAATTCGCGAAGGAGACGGGTTCAGGTTTAAGAACTTGGTGAATGCTGAGTTGGGCAGTGCGGCCTGGCAGCGTGGGCTGATGCCCGCGAGCTGGAGCTCGCCGAGAGAGGGCGCGGCGCGCCCACCGCGCTAAGTCAAGGCTAGGCCGTCACCGCGCGCCGAACAACGCAACGGACCGTATTACGATGTCGTGTATTCGAGCGCGGTCGATGGGGCTATGGACTCGAGGTGGGCGAATGTGTCCAAGCGAGTAGCCCGAACGAGGGTGCCCCGTTAGGGGCGAGCGATTGCGAGCCGGGCGTCAGCCCACGCTGCCAGGCCGCACAACCGAGTATCCCTTTCGCCAATTTCTTGGACTATGATCAATCCATGGCGCATGTGGACACCATTGCTGCAATCGCCACCGCGCCGGGCCGCGGCGGCATCGGCGTCGTGCGCGTCTCCGGCCCAAAGGTACCCGAGATCGCGGCGGTTATTTGCGGCGACCTGCCGGCCGCGCGGCGCGCGGTGCTAACAGCGTTCCGGGATGCCGCCGGCGAGCCGCTGGATGTGGGCATGGCG
>DAIQQI010000439.1:0-2227 GCA_036786925.1 Steroidobacteraceae bacterium | reverse complement strand
CCTGGCACTCCGTTGCGGCCGGCTTCGCCAGACGCGTCGGCGTGTCAAGTTCGCCAGGCTGCAACAGCGCCGGTGCGTCGATGCCCCAGCTGCGCGCGCGATCACGCAGATGGCTGACCGCGGCGAGCAAAGCGTCTGTTTCCGGCGCTGCGAAGGCCGCGAGCCTTGCCGGCACGACGCCGTGGTCGCGCAGCAGCTGCAGGCTGCGTTGCCAGGCATCGGCCAGTCCGTTAGCAGACGCGCCGCCGCCCGAGCCGGCACCCTGGGCCAGCGCGAATTCGCGCAACAGCATCCATTCGATCGCGCGGCTCATCAGCGGTTGCCGCGCCTCCGCGGCCACCCGGGCGAGCAAGGCCGAAGGTGTCGAGATATCGGGTGTCGACCACACCGCGCGACCAGCCTTGAGTTGCTGGTCCGCATAGGCGAGACGAATGATGGCCGCACGCGCCGGATCCGGTACCAGAATGCCGTGCCCCGCCGCGAGCGCCGAGCGGACTTCCGGCGGCAGACTCATGGGCAGAGTCTATTGGAAACGGCAGCTATTTGAAGCGCGCGCGCGCCTCGAGCACATTCGACGGACCGCCGCGCGTCGCGGCGTAGTCCGACAACAACTCCTCGGTGCGCGTGAATACGACTTTCAGGGTCGCGACGTCGGGCAGGTTGGTGATGCGGAAACTGTTGCGGTAGGGAACATTGAAACTGGTGCCGGGCGCAACCAGCACATGCTTGCGCTCCAGCAGGTCGAGTGCGAATTGCTGGTCGTCGATGTCCGGCAGTTCACTCGCCTTGATGCGCGGGAACGCGTAGATCGCGCCCGCCGGGGTGCCGGGCAATTCGAGGTACTTGCTGGCGGTCACGCCCTCGACAATAGCGCGGCGGGATTCGTACAGCCGGCCCCCGGGCGCGACCAGGTCCTTGATGCTCTGGTAGCCACCTAACGCGGTCTGCACCGCCCACTGGCTCGGCACGTTGCTGCACAGGCGCAGGGAAGCTAACAGCTCGAGCGCCTCCATGTAATCCGCAGCCGCCGACAGCTTGCCGGACATGACGGCCCAGCCGACCCGCAGGCCGCAGGCGCGATAGACCTTGGAAATGCCCGACATGGTCACGCACAGCGTGTCATGCACCAGCGTCGCCATCGGGATGAACTGCGCGCCGTCATACAGGATCTGGTCGTAGATCTCATCCGAAAACACCACCAGTGAATGTCGCTCGGCCAGCGCGGCCAGTTGCTCCAGCACCGCGCGCGGATACACCGCGCCGGTCGGGTTATTGGGGTTGATGATGACGATCGCGCGGGTGCGCGGGGTAATGAGGCGCGCAATCTCTTCCGGATCCGGGACATAGCCTGCTTCTGGACGGCAGGGATAATGCACCGCCTTGCCGCTGTTCAGCGTGACCGCCGCGGTCCAGAGCGGATAGTCCGGACTCGGCACCAGCACTTCATCGCCCGGATTCAGCAGTGCGCGCAGCCCGAGATCGATGAGCTCGCTGACACCGTTGCCGATGAACACATCTTCCGCGCTGACGCCGGTGACACCGCGCGCCTGCTGCTGCATGACCACGGCTTCACGCGCCGGGAAAATGCCCTTCTGATGACAGTAGCCTTCGGACTCGCCCAGGTTTTCGATCATCGCCAGACGCATGGTCTCGGGCGTCCGGAAGCCAAACAGGGCCGGATTGCCAATGTTGAGCGACAGGATTTCATAGCCCTGGCGGGCCAATTCGAGCGCCCGGCGCGCCAGACGGCCGCGAATCTCGTATTTGACGCCGCGCAGGCTGTCACTGGTGGCAATGGTGGATCCGGATTTCATCTCGAAAGCATACCCAGACCCGGGCGTAAACCCAAGGATTTACAGCAGATTTGGGCTCAGCATCTCAACGCAACAGCCTGCACAGGTCGATCCGGCGCCCCTTGCCGGTCAGCGGCTCGGCGGGATCGCCGAACTCGTCGATGGCGGCTTGCCAACTGCCGTCCAGCAACCAGAGCCCCCTGCCGTTGGGGTTGCTCGCCGACTCTTCGGAGAAGTAGTAAACCTGCCCCCGGGTTTCGATGAGCGTATCGGCGGACGACAACGTCCACAGCTCCAGCCGACCGCCGGCCCGACTGGAGTAGGTCTTGGTGGGGTCGGCCAGATTGGTGATGGTGTTGCCAACGTCAGGCGCCATCGAAATATAGCGGCCTTCCTTGGTGACGAATTCCTGTAGTTCCCCGCCAGCGCTGAAC
>DAIQQI010000163.1:0-7399 GCA_036786925.1 Steroidobacteraceae bacterium | reverse complement strand
CCACGCCTCGCTGATCCATGCAGCGCAGACTTTTCCAGCCGACGTCACGAAGATGGAAGCCGCCGCGCACGCGCTCCGCTGGATCGGGATGCAGACGCCACGCCGCGCGGACTGGCCCGCGGCAGCGCAGCCGGGGATGCTCTGGGCGGAGGCTTCCGCGATGAGCATGCAGATGATGTTCGTTTCGCCGAGGCAGACGAGCTCGCAGTCCTGGCGCGCCAGCGCCAGCGCCAGGCAGATGTCGGGTCCGATGCCGGCCGGTTCGCCGGCGGTCAGCGCGATACGCGGCGCGTTCACATCCGGTATTCGACGAAGGCCTCGTCGCGCAGCCGACGCAGCCACAATTCCGCTTCTTCTTCGGCCTTGCTTTCGCGGATCTGCATGAAGGCGCGCTGCTTGCGCATTTCATCGGTGTTATCGAAGTCGCGGCGGCCTAACACCTGCGCGACATGCCAGCCGAACTGGGTATGAAACGGCTGGCTGATCTCGCCGTCCTTGAGCGCCTCCAGCGTCGCTTCGAATTCCGGCACGAAGGTGCCCGGGTTGGTCCAGCCGAGATCGCCGCCTTCAGACGCGGAGCCCGGATCCTCGGAGCTCGCCTTGGCCAGCGCGGCAAAATCCTCCCCGCCGACGACGATGCGTTCGCGCATCGCCGCGAGCTTCTGCCGGACTGTCGCATCGTCCTGGATCTCGGTGGGCTTCATCAGGATGTGGCGCACGTGCGTCTGCCGTACGACGGTCTGCGTGTCGGCGCCGCGTATCTCGTTGACACGCACGATGTGGTAGCCGCTCGGCGTGCGCAGCGGTTCGCTGACTTCACCGGCCTTGAGGCGCGCGACCAGTTCCGCAAGGATGGTCGGCACCTCTGCGCCCTTGCGCCAACCTAACGAACCACCCTCGAGGGCGGTCTGGCTGTTCGAGTACTGCACCGCGAGGCGCGAGAAATCCTCGCCCTTGCTGGCGCGCTCGTAGACTTCGGTCGCGCGGCGCGCGGCGTCATCCAGCTGCTGCGGCGTTGCAGCCTGCGGCACCGCGATCAGGATGTGCGACAGGTTGTATTCGTTCAATTCCGACGGGCGATTTTTCTGCCGCTCCAGGAACTGCTGCAGTTCACGCGGCGACACGTAGATGCGCTGCAGCACATCGCGCTGGCGCAGGTAGGTGAGCGTCAGGTCGCGGCGCACGGTTTCGCGATAGCCGGCGTAGTCGAGTCCCTGCTGCGACACCGCCTCCGGCAACTGTGCCAACTGCAGGTTATTGCGCTGTGCAATATCGGTCAGCGCGTTGTTCAGGGCTTCATCGTTGATGCGCAAGCCGACCTTGCCGGCGCGCTGCATCTGGATTTCCTGCATCACCAGTCGCTCCAGCACCTGGGTGCGCAGCGCTTCGAGCGGCGGCAGTTCCAGCGGCTTGCCGGACTGCTGCGACTCGGCGCGCAGGCGCTGCACCAGCATCGCCATCTGGTCCTCGACCTCGCTCTGCAGGACCACGCCGTCGTTGACGACCGCCGCGACTTTATCCAGCAGCAGGCCCTTGGCGGGCGCCTCGGCAGCAGCGGGTGCGGCCACGGCAGGCGCAGGCGCCGGCTCCTGTGCCGCGGCCTGGCACAGACCAAAAGCCAACAACACGGGCGCGAGGTGGGAAGGGCGCGCGTGCGAGATCATAAAAGTCCTTGAAAATCAGCGAGTTAAGTTTTCCGCGGGGGAATCGCCCGTCGCGGCGCTGGAGTATCCCCGAATTGTACTTTCGAGAAAAGTACCTGCTGGAGTTCCGACACTGGCCAATCCATTGAGTTCCAGCTGCAGATAGACGCCGCTGTCGCGCTCGCCGGTGCGATTGGAGATGAAACGGCGTGCCACGACCCGCAAACGGTAACAGCAGGCGCGGTATTCGAGGCCCGCAAACTGGTCCAGCGACTGACGGGTGCCAAGGTCATACACGTTGCGCGCGAACAGCTGCCAGCGATCGCGGATCGGCCAGGCCGCTGACACTTCCGCCTGCTCCAGGCGGCCCAGGCCCGAGCTCAGCCCGGTGCCGGCAATGCGCACGTCGGTATTGTATTGGGTGCGATAGGCGAAGTTCACGACCCGATCCGGCGCCGGCTGGTATTGCAGCCGCAATTGCGCGCGCTCGCTGCGCGACGCTTCGGGATTCCACTGCAGACTCGCGCCGACGTTCCAGTGTCGCCAGGTCTGCAGGCCGAGCTCAGCGATCACATCGCCGCGTTTCGCGAGTCGTCGCACCTCGCCCGGCAGGCTGACACGCGGGCTGCGCAGGTACCAGGTCTCGCCCAGCGTTGCGGTCAGCTTTTCGCGCCCCGTGCTGCTGTCGAAAATGCGCGCGGTCAGCGCCGTGGTGACCTGGTTGGCATCATTGACCCGGTCGGCGCCGATATAGCGGTTGCCGCTGAACAACTGGAACAGCGACTGGTCGGGCAGCGCGGTGTCGAACACCGGCAGCTGGCTTTGATCGCGAAACGGCACATAAAGATACTGCAGGCGCGGCTCGAGGGTGACGCGCCGCGCGCTGCTGCCGTCGCGCTCGAGAACGAGGCCCGCATCGAGTTGCGCGAACGGCATGGAACGTTGTGGCGAGCGCGGCGCGCCTGCTGCGACGTCGTCGAGCCGGTAGCCGGTGTAGCGATAGCCCGCGGCGGGCCGCAGATACCAGCCCGGCGCCTCGAACGTGAACCCGACACGCGGCATCAGGTCGGTGCGCCAGCCATTGACGCCGATACCGCGCGAGAAATTCACCGTCTCGCCGTCGAATTGCAGAAACAGCGGCCCGAAGCGGTAGTTGCCCGCAGCTAACAACCTTGGCAGGCGGGCGTAGGGTCGCGCGCTCGCCGCCAGGTTCCGGTCGATGGTCTGGAAATGCTGCACCTGGCCTAACAAACGCCAGTTCTCGCCGCGATAGCTGAATTCGGCATTGCGGGCCGCAAACGCGACGCTGGTGCCTTCCGGGCCCTGCGCGAAATCCTCGAAATACTCCGGGTCGCTGACGTTTTCGGCATCGACGCGGGCGCGCCAGCCGCTCGCCCAGTCGGCGCCGTAATGCAGCACTGCGCGGCCACGGTCGCTGCCGTAAAGATCGTCTGATGGCAGCACGTCGAAGCGCAGTTCACCGCGCTGCGCTTTGGTCATGAACCGCAGCTCGCCGTTCAGGTCCAGGCCGCGGCGCGTGTACAGCGTGGGCGCCAGTGTCGCATCCGCCTGCGGGTGGATGTTCCAGTACCAGGGCGCGGTCAGCTGTGCGCCGCTGCGACTGGAGTAACCGCCATCCGGGAACAGGAAGCCGCTTTTGCGCTGATTGCCGAGCGGAAAGCTGATGTACGGCAGGTACAGGATCGGCACGCCCTTGAATTCGATGCTGGTGTTGCGGCCGACACCGCTGCGGGCCCGGGTATCGAGGTCGAGCTCGCGGGCCCGCAGACGCCACGCGGGATCGTCCGTCGGGCAGGTGCTGAAGCTAACACCGCGCAGTTTCATGCGCCCATCGATGCCGACGCTGACCGACTCGGCGCGGCCACGCGCCGGGCGCGACGGTAATTCAAACTCCGCGCCCTGCACGTTGGCGCCCCGGGTCGAGGAATAGGCGCCGCTCGAGCCGCGCAGCTGCACCAGCGGATCGCGATATTCAACTCTGCCGCGCACATCCAGCTGGTTGCCCTGCGCGCTGTAATCGACTTCATCGGCGCGGATTTCGCGATCTCCCTGGCGCACCTGGACGTTGCCGCGCAACTGCGCATTGCCATCGACGCCCAGGGTCGCATCGTCGCTGCGGATCTGGATGGTCGAGTCCTGGGGAGTGAGCGGTGGCGGCGTGGCGGTGCGCGCCGCCGAGGCCGCATCTGACGCGGTCGAGGGGCCGCCGGGCCTGGGGCAATTGGTCGGTTCGGCCGCGAAACCGGCCAGGGGCAGTGCGCCGACCAGCCAGGTTGCCAACAGATACTGAAGTCGGGGCGGCATGAGTGCGGAACATTATACTGGCAGCACATGACGGACATGCGCCGCGCCGCGATTCATCGCTGGCTGGAATCGGAAACCGGGTTTCAACTGCAATCTCTCGCAATCGCATCGGCGGACGCGAGTTTTCGCCGTTATTGGCGCGCGACCGGGCGCGGTGGCAGCACCGCCATCGTCATGGACGCGCCGCCCGACAAGGAAGATATCGCGCCTTATCTCAAGGTCGTCGGGCTGCTGGCGCCGCTCGGCGTCCATGTGCCACAGGTGCGGGCCGTCAATGCCGCGCAGGGTTTCGTGCTGATGGAGGACCTCGGCTCGCAGTCATACCTGGCCGCGCTCCAGTCCGGCAGCGATCCGGAAGCCCTGTACGGTGACGCGATGCAGGCGCTGCTCGCCCTGCAACTGCGGGGGGCCGCTGCGGCGCGCGAACTCGCCGCCTATGACGCTGCGGCGCTGGACCGCGAAATGGCGCTGATGCCGGAGTGGTTCCTGGGGCGTCATCTGCAATACCGCACGAACGCCGACGAGCAAGCGCTGCTCGCCCGCACCACGGCCTGGTTGCGCGATGAAGTGCTGCGCCAGCCGGTGGTATTCGTGCACCGCGACTATCACTCGCGCAACCTGATGCTGCTGCCAGCTAACAACCCGGGCGTGATCGATTTCCAGGACGCAGTTGCGGGTCCGGTCGGCTACGACCTGGTGTCGCTGTTCAAGGATTGCTACATCCGCTGGCCACGCGAACGGGTGCAGGGCTGGTTGCGGACCTATCGGCAGCGACTCAAGGCCGCCGACGGCGGTGCTTTGCTGGCGGGGGCCGATGAAACCGAGTTCCTGCGCTGGTTCGATCTCGCCGGCCTGCAGCGCCACATCAAGGTGCTGGGTATTTTCGCGCGCCTCTGTCACCGCGACAGCAAACCCGGTTACCTCGCCGACCTGCCGCTGACGCTCGACTATGTCCGTGACGCCGCGGCGCGTTACAGCGAGACGCAGCCGCTGGCGCGCTGGCTCGAGGATCGCGTGGTGGCGCAGCTGCCGCTGGCTAACAAAAGGGCGCTGGCGCCATGAGCGTACCCAAGCGCGCCATGCTGCTGGCGGCCGGTCTCGGCGAGCGCATGCGGCCCCTGACGCTGAACACTCCGAAACCGTTGCTGCAGGTCGGCGGCCGCGCGCTCATCGACTGGCACCTGACGGCGCTGGCGCGCGCCGGGGTGCGCGAGGTGGTCATCAACCTGTCGTGGCTGGGCGCGCAGATTCGCGCCCACGTGGCCGATGGCGCGCGCTTCGGGCTCACGGTGCGGTACAGCGAAGAGGGCCCGGTGCCGCTCGAGGCCGGCGGCGGCATCTTCAAGGCCCTGTCGTTGTTAGGTCCGGAGCCGTTCCTGGTGGTCAACGGCGACATCTGGACCGATTACGATTTCGCGCGCTGTGCAGCATTGCCGCCGGACTGCGACGGGCTGCTGGTCATGGTGCCGAATCCCGCACAGCACGCGCGCGGGGACTTTTTTCTCGCCGGGCAGCGCATCGTTGCGCACGAAACCCCGGTGCGCCGTACCTACTCCGGCATCGCCGTGTACCGGCCCGGGTTTTTTGCCGGCAGCGCGCCGGGCAAGTTCCCGTTGCTGCCGCTGCTGCAGCGCGCCCTCAATGCCGGCCGGCTGGCCGCGCAGCTCTACGATGGCCTGTGGTTTGACATAGGCACGCCGCAACGCCTGCAGGAACTCGATACCCGCCTGGCCTCCGGGGCTAACGGCTGATGGCGTAAGATCAGCCTGTGGCGGACTTCAAGAAAATTCCCGTTGTCAGCGAGCCGGCGCAGGCGCGCAGCGGCGAGAAATATCGCACCGCGCAGGGTTTTTCCGCGATCAAGGATGGCGTGCGTCCGGCCCGCGAAACGCCTAACAATGAGGGCCTGAGGGGCAAGCCGCGCTGGATACGCGCGCCGCTGGCAGCCGGCGCCGGCTACGAAACCGTGCGGGCGCTGGCGCGCGAGCATCGCCTGGCCACGGTCTGCGAGGAAGCCAAGTGTCCCAATATCGGTGAATGCTGGAATTCGGGCACGGCCACCTTCATGCTGATGGGCGAGGTGTGCACGCGGGCCTGCCGTTTCTGCGCCGTCGACACCGGCAATCCGCGCGGCTGGCTGGATGCCGATGAGCCAGCTAACACTGCGCGCTCGGTGCAGTTGCTCGGCCTAAGGTACATCGTGCTGACGTCCGTCAACCGGGATGACCTTCCGGATGGTGGCGCGGCCCATTTCGCGGCCACAGTGCGCGCGATCAAGCAGCTGACGCCGGCGACCGCGGTCGAGGCGCTGACGCCGGATTTCCAGGGCGTGACCGGACACGTGGCCCTGGTGGTCGATTCGGGCCTGGAGGTGTTCGCGCAGAACGTCGAAACGGTGCGTCGCCTGACGCATCCGGTGCGCGATCCGCGCGCGGGCTATGAACAGACGCTGCAGGTCCTGGCCTTTGCCAAGCGGCATCGCCCCGCGGTGCTGACCAAGACCAGCCTGATGTTAGGTCTGGGCGAGACCGACGCGGAAATCCTCGCCACGCTGGACGATCTGCGGGCCGCGCAGGTCGACCTGCTGACCCTGGGACAGTATCTGCGACCGACGCCGAATCATCTGCCGGTGGCACGCTTCGTCACGCCAGCCGAATTCGATCACTACCGGGCCGAGGCGCTGGCGCGCGGCTTCCGCGAATGCGTTGCCGGCCCGCTGGTGCGCTCCAGTTATCGCGCCGAGCAGGCCCTGCAGGGCAACAACGCCGGCCTCGACAACGCGGGCCTGCCGGCCTGAGCATGGCCCTGGCTAACAAAATTGCCGCGCCGTGGTTTGCGCGGCACGGTATTGCCTGTGACTGGCTCGGCCGTCGCGACTACCAGCCGACCTGGCGCGACATGCAGGCGCTTACCGACCGTCGTGACGCCACGACGCCGGACCAGATCTGGTTTCTGGAACATCCGCCGGTATTCACGCTCGGCATGAATGCCGATCCGGGTCATGTGCTCGCGGCCGGCGACATTCCGGTGGTGCGCATCGATCGTGGCGGCCAGGTGACCTATCACGGGCCCGGGCAGCTGATGGTCTATCCGCTGATCGACCTGCGCCGCGCCGGGCTCGGCGTGCGCGACCTGGTCACGGCGCTGGAGCAGGCGACCGTCGAGCTGCTGGCGGGCTACGGGATCATGGCCCGCGCGCGGGCGGACGCCCCAGGCGTCTACAGCGGTGATGCCAAGATCGCGAGCATCGGGATACGCGTCCGGCGCGGCGGCAGCTACCACGGCCTGGCGCTGAATGTGAACATGGACCTGGCGCCGTTCGACCGGATCAACCCTTGCGGGTATGCTGGCCTCGCGATGACCCAGATCGCCGCTTTCGGCCGCCAACCGGAATTGGAATCGGTGGCGCGGGCATTCGCGACGCTGCTGAT
>DAIQQI010000438.1:0-2235 GCA_036786925.1 Steroidobacteraceae bacterium | reverse complement strand
ACTGGCTCCTCGGCGCGGGTGACGCCGTGGCTGCCGTGGATGCTGATGGGCCAGCGCCCCGGCCATATGCAGTACGCCTGCTTCATGGGAACCTGCGGGCATCCCGCGGATGTGTTGTCACGCTCCGCGGTGGACTATGCCGAGAAGCACTACGCCAGGTACTTCGAGGCGCCGACCGAGTGGTCGCCGAATCACAGCCTCTCCAGCCTGGAAAACTACGCGCGCGAGCAACAGCCGGCGCCGGTCAGGCGGTAGCGCGGCCCATGGCGCTGCGATCAATAGAGAGGACCGTGCGCGGCCTGCCAACCTCGGACGGCGCGGGCGTCAAGCTGACGCGCGTGATCGGCCAGCCGGCGCTGATGGAACTCGATCCGTTCCTGCTGCTGGATGAGTTCGGTACCGACAAGCCCGAGGACTACATCGCGGGTTTTCCCTCGCACCCGCATCGCGGCTTTGAGACCGTCACCTACATGCTCGATGGCCGCATGCGCCACAAGGACAATCACGGCCACGAAGGCCTGTTAGGCCCGGGCAGCGTGCAGTGGATGACAGCCGGCCGCGGCATCGTGCATTCGGAAATGCCGGAGCAGGAGCAGGGTCGCATGCGCGGCTTTCAGCTCTGGATCAACCTGCCGGCGCGCGACAAGATGACCGCGCCGCGTTACCAGGAATATGCGGCGGAGAGCATTCCGGTGGTGCCGGCCGGGCGCTTGCCGCCGGGCGTCGCGGTCAAGGTGATCGCCGGCTCGTTCTGCGAGGTGCGTGGGCCCATCGTGCAGCCTGCCACCGAGCCCTTGTATCTCGATCTGGCGCTGGCTGCCGATTCCAAAGTCGAGGTGCCGGTGACGCGCGGGCACAGCGCCTTTGCCTATGTCTATGAAGGCTCGGTCGCCGTGGGCGAGTCGGCAGCTGCCGCGCCGGTTGCGGCGCCGATGCTCGCGGTGCTGGGAGACGGCGATGCGGTGCTGCTGCGCGGCGTCGCGGCGGCGAGCCGCGTGATCCTGGTGGCGGGCCGCGTGTTAGGCGAGCCGATCGCGCGCCACGGCCCGTTTGTGATGAACACCCGCGATGAAATCAGGCGCGCGGTCGAAGATTTCAACAGCGGCCGGTTCTGATTGCCGGCCCGCGGTTGATCACAAAGCCAGGACGTCCGCCCGTACCGCCTCACGCAGGCCATTGGTCAGCCGCGACTCGCGATTGAGAAGCATCGTATGCCGCGTGTCGGCGGCGTAGGGCGGCCAGGCGCCAAGCGACGGAATCGCGGGGCTGCCGCTGCGCGCATACTGCGACCAAATGGCAATGATCTGATCGCTGAGCCGCAGGTAGTCGCGATTCGGGTCGATGGCCTCACGAACGTTGCGCGAATCTCGCATGTCCCAGGATTTCTCGTAGTTGTGGTTGCCAAACACGAACGGCAGGATCAGTGAGTGCAGTGCCCAGGTGCCGCCGTATGCCGGTGTCTTGTAGGCGAACTCATAGAGATAGGCAGGTGCGCCGCCGGCGGCGTTTTTGCGGGCGGCCTGCGTGATCGCGTTGCGCCACATGCCAAGATCGGTGGTGACGCGAACCAGCAGTTCGGTGCGCGACAATTCAGGCATGGCGCGGCGGTAGGCCGCTAACAGTTTTGATACGCGCGCCGGGTCGCTGGCGCGCTTGCCGCCATAGCGGCCGATTTTCGCAATCAGCGCCGCGTCGTCCGGGATTGGCTCCTCAACCACGGTGGCGATGAACGCGGCCGTTTCATCGGTTGCGCAACCAACGAGCATCGGCACGTCGCGGGACACGGACGGCGCGTCCGGCGTCCAGGTCTGTTGCAGGAGGGTCTTGCCGTCAATCACCGGCCCGAACGACACCCGTGCGCCGACACCGGGTATCGCGCCGGTTGTCAGCTTTTCATAGCAGGCGTACAGGTCGCCGGTCGGCACCTTCTGCAGGCCGGCCACGTCGCCGGGCTGCAGCTTGAAATACGCAAACACCTGGGCTGCGGCCGCGTCCGCGGCTTCGGCCGGCAGCACTTCCAGGCTCGACCCGCTCATGACGATGGCTTTTTGAAACAGCCCTTTCGCCGCCGGCATGGCGAGTATCGCGCTCACCTTGCCGCCGCCACCCGATTCGCCGAAAATCGTGACGTTAGCCGGGTCGCCGCCGAAGGCCGCGATGTTAGCCTGCACCCAGCGCAGCGCCGCGACCAGGTCGAGCAGACTCGCATTGCCGGAGCTTGCGAAGCGCGCATCG
>DAIQQI010000437.1:0-2236 GCA_036786925.1 Steroidobacteraceae bacterium | reverse complement strand
TTGAGACCGGAAAAATGATCGCCTTCGTGGCCGCGCGGCTGCTGCTCGTGGCCGCGATCGGCGCGCTGCTCGGCCTGCTGTTTGCGAAGGTCATACTGGGGATCCTGCTGGCCCTGGCGGTGGCGATTGCCTGGCAATGGATCGAGCTGTTTCGGCTCGCGTTCTGGCTGCGCCATCGCCGCACCGCCGATCCGCCGGAGACCTTCGGCCTCTGGTCGGAAGTGGGCGCCGCGATCGTGCGCCTGCATCGTCGCAAGCGCTTCCACAAGGCGCGGATGCTCGCGGTGCTGCGCGAATTGCGCGAATCGACTTCGGCGCTGCCGGATGGTGTCGTGGTGTTGAACTCGGCGCGGGAAATACTCTGGTTCAATGAGCCCGCAAATTCCTTGTTAGGCCTGAAACGCCGCCGCGATCAGGGAATCCGCATCGACAACCTGCTGCGCCAGCCGGAGATCCAGGAATTCCTGGTGAGGGCCCCGGGCGACCGGTCGCTGATCGTGCGCATGGAGCGCGACCGCGAACGCTGGTTGCTGCTGCGCCTGGTGCCGTTTGGCGAGGGGCGTCAGCTGCTGCTGGCGCGCGATGTGACAGATACGCAGCAACTCGCGACCGTGCGTCGGGATTTCGTCGCCAACGCGTCGCATGAGCTGCGCACACCGCTCACCGTTATCGCCGGCTACCTTGAGACGCTGGACACGGATCCGGACGTGCCGGTCGCGCTGCGCGGTCCCCTGACTGAGATGCGGCGGCAGTCGGATCGGATGCGGGCCTTGCTTGATGACCTGCTGTCGCTGGCCAAGCTGGATGCCAGCGAGGCGGAAATCGAGGGCGCGCCGGTGGATGTGCCGGAATTGCTGCAACAACTGCACCGCGACGCCAAACTCCTGGCAACGCGACCGGCCACTATCGAGCTGAGCGTCGACAGTGCGCAGGGCATCCTGGGCGACCGCGCGATGCTGCATTCGGCATTCTGGAACCTTATTGAAAACGCCGCCAAGTACACGCCCGGCGATGGTGCCGTGCAGCTGCGCTGGTGGACCGACGCCGACGGCGGGCACTTTTCCGTGACCGACAACGGTCCTGGAATTGCACCCGAACACATTCCCCGCCTAACAGAGCGCTTCTACCGCGTAGACGCCAGCCGCAATAGGGAAACCGGCGGTACGGGGCTCGGGCTCGCGATCGTCAAGCACGCCCTGCACAAACATGATGCGCGCCTGGACATTCGCAGCGCCCCCGGCGATGGCAGTTGTTTTACCTGCCATTTCCCGGTCGCAAGATTGTCCGGCGCACATGGCATTTAACACCGTACCTTGCTAAGGTAAAAACATATGGACACCGCCAATCTCGGACAACACATCTCCCGGCGCTTCAACGAAGACCTGGAGCATTTGCGCAGCCGCGTACTGAGCATGGGCGGGTTTGTCGAGCAGCAGCTCAACCAGGCCGTGACGGCCCTGGTGGAGGGCGACAGTGCGTTAGGCGAAGCCGTGGCGCGCAACGATTTCCAGGTCAACGCGATGGAAGTGGCGATCGACGAGGAATGCCAGCGCATTCTTGCGACCCGCGCGCCGGCGGCCGGCGATCTGCGCGTGGTGCTGGCGGTCATCAAGTCGATCACCGATCTCGAACGTGTCGGCGACGAATGCGAGAAGATCGGTTATATCGGCTCGCGCCTCGCCGCGCAGGAGCGGCCGGCCGACAAATATCGTGAACTCAAGCACCTCGGACGGGTCGTGCAGGACATGTTGCATGCAGCGCTCGATGCCTACGCCCGGCTGGATTCGGAGGCGGCGCTGCACGTTGCGCAGCAGGATCGCGCCGTCGACGAAGAATACGAGGCGATCCAGCGCCAGTGCATCACGTTCATGATGGAAGATCCGCGCACCATCCGCCGGGCGCTCGACTCGCTGCTGATTGCGCGCGCCCTCGAGCGCATCGGCGATCATGCCAAGAACCTGTGCGAATACGTGATCTACATGGTGCATGGCAAGGACATCAGGCACACCCGCCTCGAGGATGTCGAGTCGGAGTTGTTAGGCAAGAACGCGAGGTAGCGCCGTGTTGGATGTGCTGGCCAATCGCCGTCTGGTCAACCTGCTGGGCTTTGTCGCCTGTGTGCTGATGCTGGCCTTCGCCTTGTTCGTCGAGAAGGTCATGCACATCGAGCCCTGCCCGCTGTGCATGTTCCAGTGCGTCGGCGTGGCGGCCCTGGGCCTGGTGGTTCTGGTGGCGG
>DAIQQI010000436.1:0-2237 GCA_036786925.1 Steroidobacteraceae bacterium | reverse complement strand
AGCTCGGTGCGCAGGGCTTCGCTACCGGGCAGGTCATGGCAGACAACCAGGAACAGCATGGCTACAGTCTCCGTATGAGTTACACCAGAATAGCGGAAAAGCTTCGGCGCCAAGAAATCATCATCCTCGATGGCGGCACCGGCACCGACATCCAGCAGCGCGGCGCGCCGATGAGCGGCGATACCTGGTGCGCGGACGCCAACCTCACGCACCCGGACATCGTGCGCGCGGTGCATTGCGATTACATCCGCGCGGGTGCGGACATCATCACGGCTAACACGTATGCGAGCAGCCCGATCACTTTCAACTACATCGGGCGGGCCGATGACGTTGCGCGGATTGATGCGATTGCCGTGGCGCTGGCCCGGGAAGCCGCAGCCGGAACCAACGTGTGCGTGGCGGGCTCCATGTCGACGATGCGGCCCATGGCGATCGGTACCGACCGCAACGATCTCGCCTTTGTGCTCAGCGAGCGTGACGCGCGTGCCCTCTTCCAGGCCAAGGCCGACGGCCTCAAGGCTTATGGCTGCGATCTCATCATGATGGAGATGATGCGCGACACCGACTACGCCGTGTGGGCCAGCGAAGCGGCGCTCGCCACGGGACTGCCGGTGTGGATCGGCCTGTCGGCCGAGCGCGGCAAGGACGGCAAGCTGCAGGGCTGGGGCCGCGAAGATTGTTCCTTCGACGATGTTGCGCGCACGCTGGCGGCGCTCAAGCCCGCGGTGATGATGGTAATGCACACCTCACCTAACAACACGGATGAGGCGCTGAAGATCCTGCGCAAGTACTGGGCTGGCCCGATCGCCACCTATCCCGAATGCGGCTACTTCAAGTCGCCGGACTGGGAATTCATCGACGTGATCCCGCCCGCCGAGCTGGTCAGGAAGACGCATGACTGGCAGCATCTGGGCGCCTCGATCTTCGGCGGTTGCTGCGGCATCGGGCCCGACCACATTGCTGCGCTGACCCGGGAGTTCAAGGCGCCACCAATCCGTTAGATCACCACCAGCGGCCCGTCGGCGGTTGCCAATGGCTCGCACCCCGTTTTGGTGACGACAATCAGATCCTCGCAGTGCAGCGCACCCCAGCCAAGCACCGACGTAGGGAGGTCGACCGTCAGGGTCATGTTTTCTTCGAAGGTCAGGTCATCCGGCACCATGAACGGCAAGCCGTCACGGTAGGGTTGATCGGTGTGCTGCAAACCCACGGAGTGCGGGCCGGCGCCGAATTTGATCGTGGACGAGCCGGTATAGGCCTTGTGCATCGCCTCGCTGCACATCTTCCTGAGCTGCGAATATTTCAGCCCCGGCTTGACGTTGGCCAGCGCGGTTTCCCAGCCGACCCTGGTGGAGACCATGCAGGCCTTGAGCTCTTTCGATGGCTCACCTAACACGAAAGTGCGGCCGAAATCGCCGTGGTAGAAATTTCGCTGACTGACGGCATCGACCATCATCGGCTCACCTGGAATCAGCTTGCCGTCCGTGAAACCGCCAATAGTGCCCGAGGCGATCCACATGGCCTTGGCGCCGCGTTTGGCCGCTTCCGCCATGAAAATCTGGTCGACCTGGTCCTTGGTGCTGCCCTTGTGCAGCTGCTTCAGCATGGCCATGCAGGCATCCTGGTTGATGCGTGCGACGGTGCGCATGTGCTTGAGCTCGACCTCGGACTTGATCATGCGGATCTTGCGGAACGTGTTATCGCCCGGCACGCAGGTAATCTTGTTGCGGTCCAGCGTCTTCAATATGAGTGAGATGCGCATGTCATCGACTGCGATCTTGCCCTTGCCGAGTCCCGCGAGTTCAAGCGCGCGCACCAGCGCCCACTCCGGTGTCGCCGCGCGACGCTCGTTGAGCTTGCGGCCGAAACTGATCCAGTTCTGCTCCCTGGGCCGCAATTCGCCGCCCGTCGTTGGCCAGGCGCCAACCGGCGCGGCAGCGGGCTCCTGGCTCCAGTCGCCGCGCTCAATGTAGCGTTCGATATCAACCGGAAAACTGTAAGGTACGACCTCGGGATATTCGCGGTCGCCGTTCGCCAGGAACATCAGGTCGGTGCCGGCCGCTACCAGAAAACTGGGTTGCTTCTCATCGCGCGGCATGACCGCAAAGCTGGGTATCGCGCGCAGCTTCTGCAGCTCGTAGCTGAAATAATTGCCGAGATAGAAAATGTTGACGGGATTGAGGGCAACAATGCCGTCGAGCCCCTCGCGGTCCATGATCTCGTAGGCGCGCGCCTTG